>CALGUT010000504.1 GCA_937920335.1 uncultured Opitutales bacterium | reverse complement strand
GGTTGGACACGAGCCTTGAGCGGCACTTCCAATGATCGCGCATCTAATCCGATCGGCGCAGCCCCCGATCGTTTTCCCAATTCAACTCATCGCTGGATGTCAGAACCGGGAGAAGGATTACCCGCTTGGATCAGTTTTTCGTGGGACGCTCCTGTGACAATCGGAACGATCGAACTGGTCTTCGATACAGGCATGCACCGCCTACTAACCCTCTCCATGGCTGACGGTTATACTGAGCGTATGCACTGGGGATCTCCACAGCCAGAAACTATCAGCGATTACGATATCGAAGCCCTTGTAGACGGTAAATGGATAGTCGTCCACGAAGAGCGTTCCAACTTCCAACGGCGCCGGATTCATAAGCTTTCCTCTGCCCTCAAGACCGAACGCCTAAGACTTCAAATCCTCGCAACGAACGGCATAGACCATGCCAGACTATTTGAAGCTCGAATCTACCCTGACGGCACAAACGAATCGTTTTAATCGAAGCCGCTCGGTGTAGACACCGTTCGCCTACTTTACGCACCCACATTTCAATCTGGCTCCGGGTGCAATTATTTATGCAGGGAACCGTATCATCATTTACAAAGACAATTATCAGGTTCGGAGCGAGGATGGGCAAGATCGTCCCGTGTTCCGGTCTGCTTCGCATCCGGTCTTGTCGTTGACTAACTCCTCGGAACTGGCGCCGAATACTTTGGAAACACGCGGCACTGCGAGGACGCAGTTGCCCTACCCACTTCAGATACAGGTAATCATCCAATTAGCTGCTCAACTGTAATCGAGCGAGTTTCTCCCCACCCTTATAATTTCATCCTCACGACCCGTACGTTCTATTAGATACCCACTTGTTTTTCCTGACTAACAAGTAGTCATACGTTGACCAATCCAACAATTGCGCCCTACCCTCTGCTCTCATGAAAATCATTGATGCACACCATCACTTCTGGAGCGTTGCGAGCGGCAACTACACCTGGCTTGAGAATTCAGAACTTGAAATGTTATGGGGTCATCCCACGGATCTGCCGCGCGAGTATTTTCCCAATGACTTACTTGGCGATACCGGAAAGTTTGAATTGTCCAAATCGGTTCATGTTCAATGTGGCTATAATCCCACCCAGTCAGCAGATGAGTCGAAATGGTTACAAGAACTCGCGGACCAACCCGGTTCCGGTGGATTTCCACACGCCTTCGTGGGCTACGTAGATTTTACTGCGGACGATATCGAGGATTTATTGTCACAACATTGCGAATACAAAAATGTGCGTGGCATTCGTCAGATTCTAAACCGACACGAAAACCCACTGTGGGTCATGTCTGACCACGATTACTTGAAAGACCCAACGTGGTGCACCCATTTCAGTCTGTTAGCCAAGTTCGATTTATCGTTCGATCTCCAGATCTATTATCATCAAATCGACGAGGCGATTTCTCTCGCTCGGAAAAATCCTGATATCCTCATCATCCTAAATCATGCGGGGATGCCGGCGGATCGAGACTCTCAAAGTATCAACGCTTGGCGAACTGCGATGCAGAAACTCGCCGAATGCGACAACGTGGTCGCTAAAATTTCGGGACTCGGGATGTGCGACAAGCAATGGACGGTCGATAGTATCCGCCCGTTCGTGCTCGATGTGTTAGATGCGTTTGGCACCGAACGCAGTATGTTCGGTAGCAACTTTCCGGTAGATATTCTCTTCAGCGACTATAAGACGATATGGAACGCGTATGACTCGATCACCTCAGAGCTGTCGAACGACGAACGGGCAAAGCTCTTCCATGATAATGCTGAAACCTATTACCGGATTTAAGGCTTCTGGATTAAGCCTTGGTATTGTCACTTAGTATCCAACTCCTGAATCGTGTCCCCGGACTCCAAAGCTCTGGAACCATCCGCGGCATATAGCCAAGCGGGTCCCAGCGGCAGCGTAACTTTTCCGTCTTTCAAAACAGCAATCGACCGATCTCCCAGGGCAAGAACCGTCTCACCCGGATTCCATCGGCGGTAGTTATTTATTTTCCATTCACGACTCGCGTAGGACGATTCATCTTCAGGCTTCGGATGATGCGGATTTATCAGAGCAGGAAAAAGTGACAGGGCGTTTCGAGTCGGAATATCATTCACAGGAAAGTCATTTGTCGTTCCGATTACCGGCCCTAGAACATTCGCTCCTGCACTGGTCCCCCCGGTCACAATTCCCGCTAACGCACGCTTCTGAATCACTTCGAGTTGTCCGGTCTTCTGTAATTCTTTCAACAGGGCAAACGTATCTCCGCCACTGATGAATATCGCATCCACCTCTTTCAACAGGGCTATAGCTCCTTGACCATCCAGACGATGCAGCGATGTACCCTTTTCAACGCCGATATGCTCAAACGCCTCTTTCAAACGGCGTTCCATCTTATCGCGATCAGCTGGAACACTCGCATGCAGGATGATCGCCACATGTTTCGTCCCAGCGTAAAACTCACTCATAGCCGGTATAACCGAGTCAGCGAAATGATTGCCATTCATCATGGCCCCGCCACATACGAGAATCTTTGATTTCGGGGACGTTAACAGTTCAGGCGTAGCATTCATAGTAGTCATGGACATCAGAAAAGCAGTAACAAAGAGAAAGAGGAATGACAGTTTCATAATCTACCTAAGGACTCTGAGGAGAATTCCATCATCTTGCCATGCTGAATTATTTTTCCCGTAAGATAAAATCGTACACCTTCATAAAAGATTAAGTGACAGCACGACCCTCTTCAGCCTAACCTACTCTTATTGAACCTCTATGAAGAAGCGTGAATTTCTAAAACGACTGGCTTTAGTGGGAATTACGGCCCCTGCGTTCACGAAGCTTGAAAACATCGTCTCTGCGACTAACCACTCGTCTCCGAAGGCATTGGCGGAAAACGCTGACTTTTGGGCCAAGATAAGGGCTAGCTACAGACTCAAGCCCGACTATATCAATCTTGAGAGTGGTTTCTACTCGATTCAACCCGAAGAAACATTGGAACACTTTATCGAGCATGTCAGAGAGGTTAACTACCAAGGCTCCTATTACATGCGAAATTACCGTTTGGAGAATAAGGCCCGAATCACTGCCAAGCTTGCCGATATGGCAGGTTGCGATCCCGACGAGCTCGTTATTACCAGAAATACGACAGAGTCCCTCGATACAATCATTGGAGGGCAACACTGGCAACCGGGGGATGAAGCCGTTCACTCGAATCAGGACTATGGCGCCATGCGCAATATGTTTGAACTCGTAGAGAGACGTCACGGTGTCGCTAGGCGAATCATTGATGTTCCCCAGCACCCAAAATCCGACGAGGAAATCGTCGAGGCCTATGCGTCAGCCATCACCCCGAAGACACGTTTACTGATGGTATGCCACATCATCAATATTACAGGGCACATCCTTCCCATTAGAAAGATCTGTGACATGGCCCATGCTAAAGGCGTCGATGTCATGGTCGATGGTGCCCATGCATTTGGACACTTCAATTTCTCGATTCAAGACCTCGGATGCGACTACTATGGAACCAGTCTTCACAAATGGATGAGCGTTCCGCTCGGCGCGGGGTTCCTTTATGTAAAACGGGGAATGGCCGAGAAGGTTTGGCCATTGTTCGCCAGTCAGCCGAAGGATGAGGACGATATTGAAAAGCTAAACCACATCGGTACCCACCCAGCCCATACTGATCTGGCGATTGCCAATGCCATCGATTTCCACAACATGATTGGAGGAGAGCGTAAAGAAGCCCGCCTGCGCTATATCCAGAATTACTGGACAGACAAAGCCCGTGAAATGGATCACCTGGTGCTCTACACTCCAAAGGCCCGCCAGCGTTCTTGCGGAATAGCGACGGTTGGCATCAAGGGAATGGAACCAGCCGACATGGCGAAGACTCTTCTGGAGAAATATAGAATATTCACGGTGGCCATCAATGGTGGGGGCGTTCACGGGTGCCGTATTTCTCCCAACGTGTTTACCAGTACTGAGGAGTTGGACGTGTTTATATCAGCCTTGAAATCAATGGGCTAACAAGGGAGTTCTAAAAACTACCCTGCCATTCCTGATAGCCGGCCTGAAGTTCGCTCAATTTCTTCGGATAATGAGCAGCCAAGTTTCGCGACTCTGAAAGGTCATTCGCGAGGTTATATAACTGCCACGGATTGTTCGGATCTTCCCGGACAATTTTCCAATCGCCTGCACGCAACGCCGCATGGCTCCGATACTCAAAGAAAAACGATTCATGCGGAGAACTAGCGCCCTTCGTTAACAGCGGTAGCGGGTTCTTTCCATCCAGAACAATTCCTTGTGGCAGCGGTGCTCCACCCAACTCCGCACAGGCCACCAAAAGATCGGGTGACCAAAACGGTTCATCGATAACAGACCCAGGCTCGATTTTCCCAGGCCAGCGCGCCAACGCCACGACCCGCAGGCCACCTTCCCAACAAGTGACACCGCCCGAACGCAGAGGATCATTGATACCAATATCGATACCCTCCCGGCCTAAACGAAATCCTCCATTATCCGACATAAAGAA
>CALGUT010000503.1 GCA_937920335.1 uncultured Opitutales bacterium | reverse complement strand
CATCGATCTTGTCGGTATCTGTCTTCGTCAAACCACGCTGCACGCGTTTGGCCTCAGTGAGAACGGCATCCAACACGCTACGGTTTTTAGCGATGGCCGCTTGCCGTTGCTCGAGAGACAGCTCCTCCGCTGAGAACAGCTTGTGGAACAGCTGCACGGGATCGGAGAATCCCGCGACCGGTTTGCCGCGCTGATCCCAGGCCAACGAGAGCCCGGGACCGTGACCGGAGCCGCTGCCATCGGCGGTGTCGAGCTGGATCGAGGAAAATCGTGTGTCCTGCCCAAGGTGTTGCGCAGCAACCTGGTCGACGGAGATGCTGTTGGACATGCTCTGCCCCGGGATAGCGTAGCGATTGGCGCCAGTCAGCCAGTAGGTGCTGCCCCAATGGGCTTCGTTGCTGAACTTGTTAGCGCAGCCCTGCACTACAGTGAAGTCGGCTTTGTGTCGCGCCAACGGAGCCAAGCCTTGAGGCAAGAGATAATCTGCGCCCGTTTGGCTTACATCGGGAAACCACGTCTCCTTGGTCACGCCAAAACCCATACCCATGAAGGCCATGCGCTTCGGAGGCGCAAGGGGCGCGTTGGCGGCGGCCGATGCAAATCGGCGGAAACCGATGGATTCCAGAGCAGGCAACGCGATCAGCGCTCCCGTGCCGCGAAGAAAGTGACGACGATTTATTTTAGCGTCCATAGAGTTGTGGTCAGATATTTGAATGTTAAGTCGTTTCTAAAATCGCAACTACAGCTAGAACTAGAAGCTGAAAGAGTTGGTCAGGAAGATCTGCTGCGGATTGGGATTAATGATAGGAATTTGCTTTTTAGCGGCGTAGCCGCCGAGGTGGGGGTTTTAAGGCTCAATAAAAATGGTTTTTCCTTGTCCCTTTCCTTGAGCCAATCCATCGCGATATCTGTATAGACATCCGTGGAATAGCCTTTGCGCTTCCAGGTACCTTCCGAGCCGGTAAAGGTAGGATCGAAATACCTCCCCTGCCCCTTTACGACCATGTATTTATCATAGCCCTTGGGCAGGCTTTTGAGGTGCCACTTCCCAACCAGGAAGGTTTCATAACCCACTTCTTTGAGCTGTTCCGGGTATTGGGGAGAATTGTCGTTGATGTATCCATTCAGGCCCAACACTCCATTTCTATGACTATACTGCCCCGTCAAAATGGACGCACGACTCGGAGAACAAATCGAG
This sequence comes from uncultured Opitutales bacterium, assembly GCA_937920335.1. GTDB lineage: Bacteria > Verrucomicrobiota > Verrucomicrobiia > Opitutales > UBA2995 > UBA2995. Next base: position 8,067 of record CALGUT010000503.1, on the reverse strand, counting down.
TTGGCGCATACGAAATTATCGAAGCGCATCCCTTCATCCGCCAAGCGATCGATGGTAGGAGTTTTGGCGTAGCCCTTCAAGTAGGTGCCGTAAGCCGAAATGGCTTCAAAGGCGTGGTCATCGACGAAGACAACAACGATGTTAGGACGGGCAATACAGAAGAGATTGAATCCCAATAATAGAGATAGAAAGCCAAGTGCTTGTTTCATAGGGTATTTTTAAAAGGCTCTTAAGATATTTCATAGATGCATACAGGCACCAGTCTGTTTTCCGAGAGAAGCTACCTGCTTCGGAAGATTGAGCTAAGTAATACTTCAACCAGCAGATCTTCCATGCCGTATCCGGATTGTGATACGCGGCTAACGATCTCATCCACTTCAACTTTATCTTTAAATGTAAGCTCTCGCCCCGTGGAGTAAGTAAGCAGCTTGGTTATCAGGTTTTTCGCAAATAGTTCTTTTCGCTCTGCTAATGCTCCAATCAAGTCTAGTTCATTGATTAAATATTCACCGGATGGCAACTCGCTGGATCCGTCGACTTTTCTACCTTGCGCCTGTCTGGCAAGCTTACCGCTACCAGAAAAAATGGTGTAATGCTCACGAAAACCGCCAATAGGATCGTAGTGCTCCAGACCGAACCCCCAGGGATCGATGCGCGCATGACAGTCTCTACAAGACTCAACCTCACGGTGTTTAGCCAGCTGTTCACGAATAGTCGTTGCGCCTCGGGTATCCGGCTCAATAGGTGGAACGTCAGGTGGCGGTGGAGACGGTGGCGTACCAAGAATATTCTCAAGAACCCACACGCCCCTTACTACGGGTGAAGTTTCTACTCCATTGGCCGAAGCGGTCAGCACACTTGCGTGACCCAGCAATCCTTTTCGTCGAGCCGAGGCAGGCAAGGATGTCTTCCGGAAGGTTTCGCCAAAATCACCTTCCAAGCCATAGTGCTCAGCCAAAGCACCGTTCACAAAGGTGTAAGATCCATTTATAAAGTCAGTGATAGGACGATTTTCCCGCAGCACGTAATCAAAGAAGAGTTGGGTCTCCGTTTTCATGGCCACCTCCATCCGCTTTTTATAGTAATTAGGATACTGAGCATTACTCGGCGGCATGGTGCCTATCTTGTCCAGTCGGAGCCAAGCTCTTGGAAACTGTTCGATGAAGGCCTTGGATCGTGGATCATTGAGGAGGCGTTTAACCTGCTGAATGAGTGTTTTCTTCTGAGTCAGTTTTTTGGACGCTGCCAGTTTAAGCAATTCCTCATCTGGCATGGATGACCATAAGGTATAAGACAGCCGAGATGCCAATTCGTAAGCATCGAGCGTAGTTCCATTTTCTGAGTTGCCCTCATCCAGAAAGAGAAACCTTGGAGAAGTAAGTATTGCCGAAAGCCCCAGCTTGATCGCTTCTTCATGATCAATTCCCGCTTTGATACGTCCCAGAGCATAGTCGATGTAATGCTGTATCTCTGAACGCTTGACCGGACGGCGAAACGCCTTTTCCGCAAACGCAGTCATCATCTGTGGAATGTTCACCTTGCTGGGATTCGTTTCTTTGCCGATAATGTTGCGGTGTCCTCGAGTTGGCCATTCACGCTCTATAGGTCCTTCCAATTTCATTTCGTAGACTCGGACTCGCGGGCCCACGTAAAACTGCGATATGTATAAGCGAGTCTCAGGATTGATCTGACTTTCAGGCAATGGAATGCCCTGTTCCGTCATTCTATCAATATCGGCATTCCCAGGGATCTTTGCATAGGGATGATAGGCATTGATGACTCGATTCAAGATACCCTTAGCCGCACCTGGACCGTTGATGTAGTTAATGAATGGAATCGATCCTTCCGACATCCATGAAGAAACCTCAAAGGTAGCTGGCTTATTATCGAGTAGATCAAAAACCCCTTCCAGCTTACGCCCCGACAAATTCCCTTTATCCAAGAAACGTTTTTCAGTCGCATGCCAGATGCCAAGCTTTATGGGATCGGTTAGGTCCAGTTGGAGCACATTTGGATCATAGGGATTTATACGTCCAACAGCCTCTGCTGTTACACTGATTTGATATGTTCCATCTGCAGGCACTCCAGTCTTCACAAAATCCAACGGAGGATTGGTTCTTCGATCTGCTGGTTCACCGTGCGCAATGTCAAAAAAGTTTCCTGATTCATCCAACACGCTGTATTTAACCTGAGCATTTCCTCTGGTCTGTTTAGTGAAATCTTCAGGCTTAAATATCCAGGTTTTCTTTTCCGGTCTTTCTTTCCCAAATACCAATGCCTGATCTAAGTAAATGCGTGCTGCCTTGAGATACAAAGCCAACTGATGTTGAGATAACACCTGGGCTTCACCAATATTGGTAAATCCGTGTTTTTCCTGATCAATAGGAAACTGAGTGGTCGCATCTGCGATGTCAGGATTCACTCCCAACAAATCGCGCATGCTGTTATTGTATTCGTAGCGAGTAAGTCGCCGAAGAACAGTTTCTGAAGGAGCTCGGTTCTCTTCAACTGCAAGCAAGTATTCCGTGATTGAATCTACAGCCTTGTGACGCTCCTCCGAAGGCGGTTGCAAAACATCATCTTCATCAGGTGGCATATCGCCCAAATTCAGTAGATCTACGATTTCCTCCAAGGTGAACAATTCATTTGGGTCTTCTGGATTCTGTAGAAATGCTTCGAAAGACCGGTCACCCTTTTCCTTATCATCATTGTGACAATCGAGGCAGTATTGTTTCACGAAAGGAACGACATCAGGGCCTAGGTGTGGGTTGTCGGCAGCGCTTGTGGATAAACCGATGAAGCAACTGAGAATGCTCAGATATTTAATCTTCATTTGCTTAAACGACATCCAATCCCGTCAGTGTACCAGAAGATAAATTGAACTGATCCACTTCGGCTCCAAATCGCTGAAGCATGGATACAAAAAGATTACAGGCTGGGGTATAGGTGCCACGACTCTTGTCTTTTTCGTATCGAAGATGCTGACCGTGATTGAATCCACCACCGGCTAACAGTAAGGGTAAGTCTTTATTGCTGTGAGAGCTGGCGTTGCCCATACCACTACCTAGTAAAGCCATGGTGTTATCTAATAACGTTTTTCCGTTGGGCTCTTGAACAGCCGACAACTTATCGAGGAATCGGGCAAACTGGCCGGTGTGAAAATTTTCGATAATCGAAAGTTCTTCGATGTAACTCTCCACCTTACCGTGGTGCGTCAGTTGATGATAGCCTTTGGTAATAGGGAATCCTCCGGAATTGGCTCCAATGTCTGAAAGCTCGAAAGTAATCACTCGGGTTGAATCAGTCTGAAGCGCCAAGGCAATTAAATCATAGTAAAGAGGGACCCGTTTTACAAAGTCCATATCGTCCGCTCCATTGGGCATCTCGTAGCTCACCTTGGGTTTCGGCTTATCCAGCCAGGCTTCTGACTGAGTAAGTCGCTTTTCAAGTTCTCTGACCGATGTAAAATACTGATCGAGTTTCTCCTGATCATTCTTGCCAACGCGATTCGTTAAACGGTCAGCATCCAAGCGGACAAGATCCAGGATACTTTTCTCCTCGGCGTGCACACGCTTGAGGAGATTCAATTCATTAGGATCCGTTTTCTGAAACAACAAGGAATAGATCACGCGAAGATCTTGGACCGGAGGTATTGGGACCCCGGAATTGGTCCAGGACAGTAAATTGCCCGCAGAACTTCCAGAAGTAAACTGCATGGACGAATACCGTGTATCGGTCTCTACATATTCGGCAGCTTTCTGATCAACCGTTATGTTACTTTCCTTATAGCCCTCGGAGTTCTTCCCTAAAATACCGGACAGATAGGCATGCACTCCCCCATGACCTCCCACGGCTTCTGATCCATGATCAAGCTGAGAAAAGATCGAAAAATGATCGCGATGATGAGCTAAGGGTTGCAGCAGTTCAGGCAATGAGTAATTCACACCTGTTTCGGTAGGAAAAAACAGTTTGGGAACGAAGCCAAAATTGGTGCCGACACAGACCATACGCATAGGCACTTCTGCAGACATGGTCGCTGCAGCCATAATATCGAGGTGAGGCAGGGCCATCATAGCTCCGCCCATACCACGCAGAAATGCACGTCGATCCATCCGGGTAGATTGAAAATTCATAGGGTAAAATAATGCTGGGAAATCGTTTTAGACAAAGCAATCTTTGTTGTTACCAGGAAAGACTACCAGTAGAACTCCAGAGCATGAATACTCATACGCTACCAATCAATGGATTTGAGTGACTTGAAGCCTGTCTACTCCACCTTAATAAATTGCCCCTGTACCTGATAGCCTGGGTAATCTCCATGATCGTAACTGTGCCGGGCAGATTTGAGCCAAGTCATTAGTTCCAAGCGTAACTCACCTGCTAAAATGGGATTTTTCTGGTAGAGATTGGTTTCCTCTTTTGGATCCTCTTTCAGGTTATAGAGTTCGTCTTTTTTGCTCTCATCAAACCAAAGCAAGAGTTAATGATAGGAATTTGCTTTTTAGCGGCGTAGCCGCCGAGGTGGGGGTTTTCCAACTGTTGTCCTAGCATTTCGGTGTCTTGAATCTCACGGATTCTCATTTCTCGGTCGATCCTTAACAGCTCTATAAACGCTATTGCCGCTCCTTTTGGGTCCTTGTGTCTTGGAACGTCGTAGGACAGTTTTTCGGCTACTTCCTTACGTTTCTGTAGCCATCTGTCGGTCTTCCATCTGTACGGTCGCTTGAATGCTTTGGTTATCATTCGAATTACCTGCCTCCATTCAGCAACATAAGCACTAGGCCGATATTAACAGCTATCATGACTGCTCCTAATATCATAATTAACCATGAAAGTAAGCCTACGGGAAACATCCATACGTTATGCCATTCTGCAGAGATGGTCTGTTTCACGAGCAACTGCTTTATTTCGATTAGGGTTTGCTGGTCTAGGGTTTTCTCCTGCGTTTTCGGCCAGCCTTTTGCTTTTTCTTCTGTGTTCATTATCTTGGTTGGTTGGTGGTTGGTTACTTTCTTAGAAATTGTAGTCGTAGTAATACACTGGCTCCTCTTCGAGCCGGCCTACGCATCCTCCTGCGTGGCATGGCTGTCCTACTGGTCTCCATAGTCCATCTTTTCGAAGCGAGAAGGTCGTTGTCGCCCCATCTGGGTTCGACCTGATCTCGTATTTCAGATTGCGGCCATTTGTAGTATGGCCTACGAAACCTCCGACTACTGTGTCAGGTTTGTTTTGCTCCTCTTCTTTAAGCCGACATTTCATGCCTCGCGTAACGACCTTCTTAATGATAGGAATTTGCTTTTTAGCGGCGTAGCCGCCGAGGTGGGGGTTTTTCACTGAGTTCTTCGTCTTCTTTAACGAGTTCCAGCAGCTTGGCCTGCACGCCACTTTGTAATAGGTTATGGATACGGTCAGCGGATAGCTTGCGTACGGCGAATTGCTCGCGCTTGTTTTCCTGATCTTCCTTGCTGGAGAAGCGTTTTTTTATCTCCTCCCACTGATCGATGGAAACACCCTCTTCACCGGTGCCAAGTAGTGGCTCTACGATAAGAGACACAAAATCGGCGACTTCCTCCTTCCACGCCGGGTTGATCGAATGGTCCAGTCGAAACACCAGATCGGTACGGGGGTGGGCCAGGGGCATCGCTCGGACAGCTTCAGGCAGTGTTGAGAGATTCTGATTGGCTATTTGCGCAAAAGTTTCGTTTCGCTCGTCGAGGGGACCTGCCGCACTCGGATCAAAAGCCACCAGGCTGCATCGCGAGAAGTAGTCGTCCAGCTTATCACGAATACTGCGGTAGGCATGGAAGCCCGCTGGAACTGCCTCCGGGTCGTGACCACCCGATAAGTCGAGGTACTCTTCCAATTGGCTAAAGAATGTGTTGATCGACTCTTTTGTGACTCCCAGTTCCGTGCTGCGGTCCCGCTTGCCGCCCAGGCATGCTATAATATCGCGGATCGCCGTTGCTTCTTCCGGATTCTCCGCAGCGGACGGAGGCAGAACACCGTCGCCGTTGAAACGGGCTTTTGCAAAGACGTTGGAGCTATTTGCGGTTTCTTTTAAGGATATACTATTCGCGTCGGGTTTACCGAGATTACGCAATATCTCGCGTGCGGCATTGACCAACGCTAAACCGCCCTCCGTCGAAGTATCGATCTGGTCCAATTTTAATGAATCACCATCTTCAAGCAGGCTGTCGGGGTCTTTAAGGCGCTTTGCGCTCCAGGCTATCGCGGTCAGCAACTCTGGTACCCGCACCATACCATCGTGGTCGGTATCAATGAGCGTTAAGGTTTCCTCGGCGCACTCCAATCCCAAGGTCGGACAACTCAGTGCCACCCAGAGTTTACCGTCCAACTCGTCGAGATGCACGAGATCCTGCCCGCTGCGAATCTCGACCTGATCCACGCCTCCGGCTCTGAAGAACCGCCAACTATGGGAACTGCTACGCGTGATCTGTAAACTTCGTTTTAGTCTTTGGTTCATGGTGTTAAATTCGAAAATAGGAAAATGGGAAGGGTCGATAAGAAAACTCGTATGGCGGCGAATTTCCGTCCTGTGGATTTCACCTTGAAGGGCTGAAGGACACGATCAACTCAATTTCCCGCTAACTAGCTTGAAGCAGGCCAAATTCGGCCAGGTATCGATCGGTATTGGTATGAATGGACAAACTCCTGCGAAATGAAACGGATAGTTAGGTAGTTCGACCTTGGTTTCCCGTGTTCAAAATGATCGTCTGACTGCATCGATCGATGTCTAAGAATTCTAAAAAGGATTGGGAGACGAAATTGGGGCTCGTTAAATACGAATCCCTTTATTTTCCTATCAGCGACTTATGCTAAGAGTATTCTCAAAAATCAGACGTGGACTATTTGTTGAAGGGAAGCTCCTCCGTTACCTGAGCTATGCGGTCGGAGAGATCGTTCTCGTAGTCATCGGAATTCTCATTGCACTTCAGGTCAACAACTGGAATGAAGCGCGTAAAGACCGCGAGAGGGAGTTGACGATCCTTAAGGAAATTCACGCGGATCTCCATATCGATCTCGAGGAGTTTGATAGAAATATAAACCACCTCAATAATCAGCAGGTAGCCTGTCGTCGCATGTTGGAGATCGTGCGGGAAGATCAACCCTTCGACGAATCCTTCAGTTTCTATCTTTTCTACATACAACGCTATCCTCGGTTCACTCCCAAAACAGGCGGGTACCAGCTTCTGCAAAACAAGGGGTTGGAACTCATCGGCGATGATGGGCTTCGACGGGCAATTACGGATCTTTATGAATATGGTTACCCCTATATCAAGGCGAATGAAGATGATCTTGAGCTTTTTAATTCCAGTCTGTTTGCTCCTGCTCTCAACAAATATTTCGGTTCGGAGCTTCTTTCTGATGTGAATGTACCTGCGGATCTCGAGCTTCCTCCGTCCATGACTGAGCAGCCTTTGGTCAATATGCGGGCGTTTGAAGCGTTTAAAAAGGATGAGGACCTCCATGCGATGATTAGGAGTTCCGAGATTAATGCCGGCTCTTATTTATTTTCTCACCACTACAGTCTGAGGGAGATCAGAACCCTTATCGCAAAATTGGAGGCTGAGATAGACGGTAGCAACTGACCTTTCTAAGAGAAAGGCAAGCTTGCTAAGGCGCTTTGACCGCACAAGCCTAATCTACGTGGCCGAAGCACTAGTGACGCCTTAGTAGGAATGGCTGATCAGTTCGATCCGATCATCGACAGTGATGATTCAACGGGGAAGACGTTGATTATTAAATCACCAGGTGCCCCAATGTGAGTTTGACAGTTTTTATTTGTACGGATAGAAAAAAAGCAAGAGTGGTTAGCACTTCCTGAACGTCAGCGTTTGCTGCCGGATCATTGGCCGTTTCTATCATTTATCCCGCTCGTATTGGGCGAGAGAATACTACTAAAACCCTGAAGGCTGCCTGCCTCAATACCAAGGCAACGAAACATTATGCATATCAATAAAAACGACGTTCCCACGGTTCTCGAAATCCCCGGGGCCCATGCCCGGCAAAAACTGGATTTCGGAGATGCCAGCAATTACGGGAAGA
>CALGUT010000502.1 GCA_937920335.1 uncultured Opitutales bacterium | reverse complement strand
CCATCAAATGCCAGTGCGACTTTACCAATATCACTGTAAGCTCTAGACGTAACGAGACACGGTTTGGTACTTGAACGTACGACTCTCTCAATCGTTGAACCAATGTGATCCTTGGCCAACTCGGAGGTTTCACCTCGTTTTCCCAACATAATCAGATCATAGGGGGCTTCGAATTCCTTCAAACTGTCTACCAGGAACCCAGTGGTATGGTGAGTCTTGATACGGTCCCCTTGATCAGCGTCATCAAATACCGATTGAGCAGCGGCTAATAAAGCTGCAGCCTTCTTCGCTTCAAGGTCCTCCAGTTGTGAAATGATCGACTGATACGGTTGAATTCCCAAACTTCCACTTAGGTCCGCAATCAACGGAACCTCATACTGTCTGAGGTCACTGACATAGAGAACATCCAGTTTTGCTTCTGGTAACTGCGATAATACCCAAGATCCATACTGACAGCACACCTGACTGTGCGAGGAACCATCTGAACAGAGAAGTATTTTAGTCATATTATATTATAGCACCATCTGGAATAATTGCACCCTTTAGAATCACAATTACGCCATCCCTGACAAAGTAGCCATCACCGGTTGTCATGTCCTCTTTACCATCAGGACTTAAAGTTACATTGTTACCAATTCGGGCACTTTTATCAATGATAGCGTTCTTGATGAAACAGTTCGTTCCAACCCCGACCGGAGGAATGCCTTTCGCAGCAGCCTCCTCGATGTCTTCGGGCATCTCGAAATAGTCACCGCCCATCATCACCACGCGCTCCAACTTACTACCCCCTCGGATAATGGACCTTACACCGATGACGCAGTTTACAAGATCGGCATCATGAATAATACACCCATCTGCGATAATCGCATGAGCGATGGTACATTTGTTAATCTTTGAAGCGGGGAGATAGCGTGCGTGCGTATATACAGGATAGTCTGCTTCAAAGAAATTAAATGGTGGCATATCGCTGGCCAACGATAGGTTTGCCTCAAAAAACGAAGCCACGGTTCCAATATCCTCCCAATAGCCATCGAAGATGTAACCATTAAGCTTTGATTTACCAAGAAGCCCGGGAATAATCTCTTTTCCGAAATCCCGCATATCGTTCTTCAGGGATTCTACGAGCAGCTCTCGGTTGAACATGTAGATACCCATGGAAGCGAGACAGAGCTTTTCATCGCCTGCACTCTTAACGCGCTCCATCAATTTTTCGCTAATCGCCAACCCATCTATGACTTCTGGATCTGTCGGTTTCTCCACAAACTCAGAGATAGAAAGATCATCATTCACTCGCATGAGTCCCAATCCTTCGACCTGACTAGTTGGAAGCGCCTTGGCCGCAATAGTGACCTCAGCCCCTGAAACGATGTGCTGCTGCAGCAGCTCATTGAAATCCATACGATACAACTGATCGCCAGACAGAATCAGCAGGTAATCAAAATCAAAGTTGCTGAAGTGATGCATGTTCTGCCGAACCGCATCCGCTGTACCTTGATACCAATTTTCACCCTTCTCCGTTTGCTCCGCCGCAAGAATATCCACAAAACCGCCACCAAATGGATCAAACTTATAAGACTCCTGGATGTGCCGATGCAGGGAGGCCGTATTAAACTGGGTTAGCAAGTAGACCCGGTTCAACCCGGAGTTCAGACAATTACTTATAGGAATATCTACCAATCGATACTTCCCGGCTAGTGGGACTGCCGGCTTGCACCGCTCTTTTGTCAGCGGGGAAAGGCGGGTGCCTCGACCTCCGCCCATGATTACTGCGAGTACTTTTGGGGTCATAAAAAAGTTTGTTAAATAAGCGTCTTCCTGACTCCCTTACTTTATCTCTCAGCGCAAATTCTAGGACAATCTAAAAATGTGTGGAATAGTCGGATATTTGGGTAAACAAAATGCAACAGGCATTCTACTCGAAGGGTTGAAACGTCTAGAATATAGAGGTTACGACTCGTCAGGGTTGGCCGTGCTTGATAGCGGCGGGTTAGAAGTCACAAAACGTGTGGGCCGCGTGAAAGAGCTTCTTGCAGCAGTCAAGAAATCTCCCAGTCAAGCAAAGATGGGGATCTGCCATACGCGGTGGGCAACTCACGGAGGAGTCACTGAAGAAAACGCTCACCCACATCTGAGTTCCGATGGCAAAATCTCATTGGTTCTCAATGGGGTCATAGAAAATTACAATCCGATCCGAAAATTCCTAACCTCAAAAGGATACACATTTTATTCAGAAACCGATACAGAGGTCCTCTGTAATCTCATCGCCTACCACTACGCGAAAGAAATCGACTCTCCATCGGACGGTGGTACCCGTTTTTCCCAAAGTGTTCGAAAGGCTCTCCACCATGTGGAAGGCACCTACGGACTAGCCGCACTTTGCGCAGACTGCCCAGACGAAATGGTAGGCGCTCGCCACGGATCACCCCTTATTCTCGGTGTTGGCAACGACGAGATGCTACTGGCAAGTGACGTATCTGCGTTAGTCAGTCGCACTCCGAATGTTGTATATCTAAACGACGGCGAGTTAGTTCATATCCGAGGGAACAACTTCACAATCTCCACACACGAATCAGAAGATGTTCAACCGGTTATAAATACGGTTGATTGGGATGTTTCCGAAGGTGAGATCGGAGACTTCGACCACTTCATGCTGAAAGAAATATTCGAGCAACCGGAGGCGTTAGAAAACGCGATGCGCGGTCGTTTCTCGCAAGACCAAAGCACCGCTAAGTTTGGAGGTCTCAATGTAACGCCCCAGGAGTTACGCCAGATTGATCGCATCTTGCTATGCGCCTGTGGAACCGCATGGCACGCCTGCCTAACGATCGAATTCTTAATCGAGAAGTACGCACGCATTCCCGTTGAAGTGGAATACGCGTCGGAGTTTCGCTATCGCAACGCCCCCCTGGATAAGAATACTCTGGTATTAGTCGTTAGCCAGTCTGGCGAAACGATTGATACGCTGGCTGCCCTCAAAGAATCGAAGCGCAAGGGCTATACAACGCTCGCGATCACCAACGGCGTGGGATCGACCATCGCCCGAGAATCTGATGGTGGGATCTACCAGCATGCGGGCCCTGAAATTGGCGTAGCATCAACTAAAGCATTCACTTCGCAGTTAGTGATCGGAGCTATGCTCGCCCTCTACCTTGGAAGGCTAAGGGACCTGAGTTTCAACGAAGGAGCGGAAATGGTCATTGGATTGAAAGAGGTCCCAGACCTTGTCCGGAAGATCGTTCAGCAAAGTGAGCACATCCACACCATTGCCAAGAAGTACGTCCATAAACAGGATTTTCTCTTTTTAGGAAGACTCAGCATGTTTCCCATCGCTCTAGAAGGGGCGCTTAAGCTCAAGGAAATCTCTTATATCCACGCAGAAGGTTATCCCGCAGCAGAGATGAAACATGGTCCAATCGCACTCATCAGCGAAGACTGCCCGTCTGTATTTATCGCAACAGAGCCTGATACGGTTTCAAAGGTCATTTCCAACATGCAGGAAGTTAAGGCCAGAAAAGGACAATTGATCATCGTTAGATCAGAAAGTTGCGAAATGCCAGACGGCTTAGCAGACGATGAAGTCGTAATACCCGACTGCCACCCCGCTGTTGCGCCGATATTAGCCTGTATACCTGTTCAACTTTTGAGCTACTATATCGCCGTCGAACGAGGCTGCGATGTAGATAAACCACGCAACCTGGCCAAATCTGTTACAGTTGAGTAGTCTCGAATGGTATCCATTATTCTCAACTGAGTCTCGATAAAGTAAGTAATTGCATCTTATAAGCTGCGATTGGGTTTGGATTAGTCTTGATTTGAAAGAGGGTCTTTCCTTTAAGCTACATGACTCTGCAAAGATGATTTCTACCCGATCCTAATTGCAGAAACTGATCTTCCTTAAGGCCCGGCCGGAATAGAGTGCCCTACTTTAGACTCTGGCTAGCAATCCACATTTATTAGAACTCAATTACATGGCTGATTCCATAAATCCCCAAGATGACTCTTTCGAGGACAGTCCAGCTCCTAATATCCAGGCTGTTGAATCAGTTCGGGAAGTTAAAGAAGAAGATCAGGACAAAGCAGCTGAACCGACTTCCAGCGAGCGGAGTGGCATCAAACTCTACATGCGGGAAATCGGTCAGATCGACCTGCTTAAGCCCGAACAAGAGGTGGAACTTGCGCGGCGCATTGCCAAGGGTGACAAACAAGCGCGGGATATGATGATTCGCGCGAACCTTCGCCTGGTAGTGAAGATTGCCAACGACTATTCCAACTACGGGCTTCCGCTCAATGACCTCATCAGCGAGGGAAATATCGGTCTAATCAAGGCAGTAGAGAGATTTGACCCCGACAAGGGTGGCAAATTAAGTACCTACGCAGCCTGGTGGATCAAGCAGGCAATCAAGCGCGCCTTAGCCAACCAAAGTAAATCCATACGGCTTCCGGTCCATCTCGTCGATAAAATCGCCAAGATGCGCAGAATCATTTCCCAACTCAATGAAGAGCTGGACCGCGAACCTACCGATGAGGAAGTAGGTATCGTCATGGGAATTCCCGTTAACAAGATTGCTCACTTAAAAAGCGTAAGCGTTCGGCCTGCTTCTCTCGACGCTCCGATTGGAGAGGATGCTGGAACTTCGTTTGGGGATATCATCGGCGACGAAAACGCGCTCAGCCCCTTTGAGAATTTAAAAGAGAAGTCCTACTCGACCGACATCTCGGACATGATGAAACAGCTCGAAGAACGGGAAGAGAAGATCATTCGCCTTCGTTTCGGACTGGACGGCGATAGTCCGAAAACCCTCGAAGAAGTCGGCAGCATTTTCGGTATTACCCGGGAACGAGTCCGGCAACTCCAGAACATCGCGATCAAAAAGATGCGTAACCTGATGTCAGATAAGGAGACCCAACGGACGGTGGAAGAGATTCAGGAGCATGACCGCCAAAGAAATCGTATGCGTGTGCTGAAAGATTTCTTCGATCAAAAGCGAAAAGAGCAGGAAGAAGAGTAGCTCTTACACAAATTTGAACACAAAAAAAGCACCTCATCACGAGGTGCTTTTTTGTAAATGAATAACGGGGAATTAGTCTTCCTTCGTTGCTTCGTCGAGAATGTCGCCCAATGACATAAGGTCGCCCCCTTCTTTGAGTGTCTCGTAAGCCGCTGCTTCAGCTGCAAGTTCTTCCGCATTATAATTCGCGGCCTTGATACTGAGCCCGATACGACGCTCTTCACGGTCAATCTTGATAACGCGGGCGGAAACTTCCTGCCCGGCTTCAACGACGTCCTTGATCTTCTCAACACGGTCTTCGCTGATTTGGCTGATATGAACCAATCCATCGATACCGTCCTGAAGTTCCACGAAGGCTCCGTATGACGTGATCTTGCTAATCGTCCCTTGAACAACGTCACCGATACGGTAGAGCGTTTGAATATTCTCCCATGGATCTGTCGCAAGCTGCTTCAGGCCAAGGGAAATTCGCTGTTGATCTGGATCTACATCAAGAACCATTGCATCGATTTCTTCACCCTTCTTAATCATCTCTGATGGGTGATTGATCTTACGAGTCCAAGACATATCAGATACGTGGACCATACCGTCGATTCCTTCTTCAAGCTCGATGAAGGCACCGTAAGTGGTGATGTTGCGAACCTTGCCGCGAACGTGAGCGCCCACTGGGTAGTTATGGCGAACCATATCCCAAGGATTGGTATCCAACTGGCGAACACCGAGAGAGATCTTTTGCTCATCTTTCTGGATGCCAAGAACCACTGCAGAGATCGCATCACCTACACGAAGAACCTCACTAGGTTTAGAGATACGTTTTGTCCAGGAAAGCTCGGTTACGTGAACCAGACCTTCAACACCCTCTTCGAGTTCGATGAAAGCACCGTAAGGCACGAGGTTAACAACCTTACCTTCGATCTTTCCACCCACTGGGTAACGTTTTTCAATGTCATCCCATGGATTCGAAGTTGTTTGTTTCAGACCCAGAGAAACGCGTTCCTTGTCCTTATCAACTTCGATAATCATTACACCAATCTCTTCACTGATCTTAACCATTTCACTCGGGTGAGAAATGCGACCCCAGCTCATGTCAGTGATGTGAAGCAGACCGTCCAGACCATCAAGATCGATGAACGCTCCATAGTCGGTGATATTTTTAACCACACCGCGACGGATGTCACCAGGCTTAACCTCGGACAACAGTTTTTGACGCTTAACGTGGCGTTGTTCCTCAATCAACTCGCGACGAGAAACAACGATATTCTTCCGGTCCAGGTTGATTTTAAGAACTTTAAAGTCATAAGTCTGACCCACGTACTGGTCCAAATTCTTTGGAGGCTGCACGTCGATCTGAGAAGCTGGCAGGAATGCATCCACGCCCATCGCCACGATGAGGCCACCTTTGACCTTCGCCTTGACGCGACCTGAAACAATAGTGCCTTCTTCACAACGAGACAGGATCTTCTCCCAGTTCTTCTTTTGCTCAGCTTTGTCAAAAGAGATCAGGGGATTACCGTCCTTGTCTTCTATTTTTTCGAGAAAGACTTCGATAGCCTGGCCGATTTCGAGATCTCCAAGATCCACAAATTCATGTCCGACTATACTGCCTTCTGATTTAGCGCCAATATCAACGATTACTTCGTTTTGGCGGATTTCGATGATGGTTCCTTCAATGACGGAGCCTTCTTTAAGATTCTCGAAGCTAGCTTCTCCGAGAAGTTCTTCCATTATGGAGCTCATAATAAGCAGTCCTCGGGTTGATTCCTGACCAACAGGATCACCCTATTTGGTTAATGATTAATGATTTATAGTTAAACCCAGCGCGCACAATCAGGTGGTCTGGGACGAAAGGAAGGAGAGCATGCCAAGCAAACCCTTCAATTCAAGGATTTTTTTGGTAATTGTCGCGACTGTAAAAATGCCGACACCGCCCAGAATCAACGGCAATACCCCTCACACTACTCCCAGGAAAAAGGAGTCACTACGAGCTGAGCATCATTCCTGTAAAATAGGGATCCGGATGTGTCAGAATCTATGGTTATCGCTCGAACTCTGGCGCGAGGCGCACCGTTTCGATAATCCCAAAGCTGAGAGGTATCGGATGCGACGGGATCCAAAAGAAAATCCGTTTCCATGGAAACAGGATTCACCCGATAGCCCAAGGCGGTGCCGTTCGTGAATGATAGACTCATTTTCAAGAGTGGAGGCTTGTAAAAAAAGGACACCACCCGCCCCAGGAGATTTAGCTGCATATCAAGGCGCCCCAACGCAAATGCTTCGATTTCGCTATCCAGCTCAACAGTTTCTCCAATTCGAACTGGGTAGCGTTTCTCGTCCGAACGCACGATCAAATCGGGATTCAAACGCTTACTGAGCAACACATAATCTCCAGACCTTGATTCAACCTCATACCTTTGTAGCAACTGCAAAGTAGTCTGACTATCGATATGCGTGGGGGGGACGTTATCGATACCCCCAAATACATGGATAACTGTATCCGGAATCGCTTCCCCCCTTTCCCAATAGATATGGTTCAGGGTTTGGAGGTAGGCGTTGTTAGCGACATAGTCCTGAAACACCGGACGCGGCTGATAATTCAATCCTGGGAGGATTACCAACCCCTGTAAACAGCTACTTACATCAACCGTCCGCTCACCCACCTGACTCAGAAATGGATACGTTTCTAACAAAGCTGCTCCCTTCGCTTCCAACTCGACGGCTAGTTCATCCATCAGCTCACCGGGCTTTAACAATCCGCGAACCCCGGAACCTGTATTTGCCCAAAACCGAACAGGACTCTCCAAAATCAAATGAGGGTAATAGGCTGCCAGAGCGGCAAATAGAACGATGACCTGCAGCAGTATCGTCGAATCAAACAGCAAGAGCGTTTTGCGTTTCTTAACCATAGGATAAAGAAACCATCCAGCTAACGGAACAAAACAGAAGAATTGCCAGATGTGTCCGTCCGACCGAACGACCCCCTGTTTCCAAACCATAAAAAATAGGCCTGCGTAAACCACAGATACGATAACCCATGGCTCTCCGAGGACCTTAGAATTTCTAAAGCGCCGCAGGTGCTCTTTCCAAATGATAAAGAAAAGAGCCACCCCTGAGGCTAGAAACAGAACAAAGTACTTCAGCGCTGGCGCTTCCGTCGCAAGCTGCATACTCATTGCATACCCCTTCGCCACCTGAGCAGAGCCCATTACAAACGCCGGAATGTTAGTAGGATGTTGGCCAAGCATTATCCAAAACAGGATAAAACAGACGGGAAAACTCAACGCAACGATCCCTCCCTCCAAGAGCCGTTTCTGAGAAATCAAGAACCAGACAATCGCGCCCAGGCAGAACAAAGCGGCAACCAGTAACGTGAATTTGATTAAGGAGCAGAAAACCAAGAAACAGACGCCCAGAAGCAAGAGCCCCCAAGGCGCCCGTTGCTTCTTCCTCTTCTCAAATACAACGGCTGCTACCCAACTCAGATAACCAAAGAAGTAGAACGTCTCATAAGATCCCGGCAACAACTGGCAGGTAAACAAGTAGAGAAGGATACAACCAATCTTCAAATAGGATCTCAGGTGCAGCACAAAACGAAACAGGAAGACGACCATGCTAATTCGCGCAAACAACTCGAAGGCATATTTACCGGCATGATTATACCCCGAATAGGAAAACGATGAGAAACCACCAAGCGGACCGTAGGTGAAAATCACCTCATCTCCAAACTGTAGTCCTTTTTCCAGCGAATAGGTTAATATCGCCTGCCAGCTTCCGTCCAAACTCTCGTCCACAACCGTCTCCGGCCAGGACAGTAAATTGAGGAACAACACAATAAGCAAACCGATCACGCTGAGCTCCAACCCATGGATCCAACGTTTACTGAAAGACTTTACCGACGACTTTCTGGATTCCCCCGACATGACTTAAGAGAATTGGGGCACTTGCTGGGTAAGGCAATGCAACGCTCCACCCTCTTGTATCAGAGTCCTGCAATCCACCGACTGAATATCTCTATCTGGGTAGGCCTCGCCGATAATTTCAAGCGCACGCGAATCCGATTCGGATTGATTATAAATCGGTACAAAAACCGCGCCGTTCGTAACGAAAAAATTCAGATAGCTCATGGGAAGGCGATTTCCTTCTCTATAGACCGGGTCTGGAAGCGGTAATACCGTAATATCCGGCTGCCCCGAACAGAGCTTCAGATTATAACAGTCCTCCTGAAGCCGTCTGAGCATTTCATAATTCGTATCCCCTTGATCAA
>CALGUT010000501.1 GCA_937920335.1 uncultured Opitutales bacterium | reverse complement strand
ACCGTATACCGATAGCGGATACACAGTATTTGCCGTGGTCCACGGATCACAACCGCGCTACAAAGTCCGCGATATTATGGGTTTTATGCACCGCGCGGTTCGCTTCATTCGTTTTAACGCTGATCAATGGAACATCGATCCCGACCGTATCGGTGTAACCGGGGCGAGTGCAGGCGGACACCTCAGTTTGATTCTCGCAACCCAAGGTGGACCGGGAGGCCCCGAAGCTAAAGATCCGATCGATCGAGCCAGTAGCGCTGTCCAAGCTGCAGCCGTCTTTTATCCGCCTACGGATTACCGCAATTGGGCAGAACCCGGCGACATGGCAGTGGGCGTCGGCAAACAGGCACGCTGGCAACCCGCATTCGGACCGGAGTCAGAAACCGCTGAAGGCCGCGATGAGTTAGGTTACGCCATGTCTTCCATTTACCACATCAGCAAGAACACAGCTCCCGTTTATATCATCCATGGGGACATGGACCCCGTCGTTCCGCTCTTTCAGGCGGAAAGCTTTGGCAAGCTCGCAAAGAAAAACGGCGTGCCATTTGAACTCGTTGTCAAAGAAGGCGCCAAGCACGGATGGAAGAACAAGGTCGAAGACGAACCACAGTTTGTAGCCTGGTTCGATAAATATCTTTCCAAGTAGAAAGGTGCGTTTATCAGTCAGATCCCTTACTAGCCTATTTCTCCTTTGTTGGATTACGCCGTCTCTAGTTGGAGACAGTGTTCAGTGGCAATCGTTGTTCAATGGCAAGGACCTATCGGGTTGGAAAGCAAACATTCTTCCTGAGTCGTTTTCCGTGGAGAATGGTGTAATCAAAGCCCATTGCAAGGCTCCCGACCTACGGAAATCTCACCTATTTTTTGTCGGAGAAAACAAGGAAGATTTTGTTACATTTAGGAACTTCGAACTCGAATTATTTGCCCGGGGAGAGCCGAACTCCAACTCTGGTATCTTCTTCCATACAGACATGACTCCCCGAGACGACAAGGAGCATTTAAGAAACGGATATGAAGTGCAGTTGATTGACGGAGAGAACCCAAAAGCCAAAACAGGGAGCCTCTACTCCGTCATCGAGCTAGAAAACTCATCCGTTGATGAAACAGAATGGTTCAAAATACGAATCAAAGTGGTCGATAAACAAATCGAAGTGTTCTTAAACGAACAACGCGTCGTCGACTACACGGAACCCCTCAACCCGAAACGTACGCCCGAGCGGACCGGACGTTTATTGAATCCTGAGGGCGGTGCCATCGCACTTCAAGCACACGACCCCGAAAGCGTCTACTATTTTAGAGATATTCGAATTCGAAAACTGGATTGAACCAAATGCAACCACTGGTCGTATCATACTCTGAAAATTGATGTATTAGTATCGACGGATCAGTTGTGAACTAAAACTTGGCGGATCAAAAATCGACTCCTGTTGCCAGAAACAGAAGTCGCGATATTCACTGCTATTCAATGCGACGCCCTTGGAACATTACCGATAGTTCAGTTTACAGTCTGGTCACTTATGCCAGCGACGGTTTCAACATGAACATCTGCACCTACGTGACCGCTATAAGCATGAAGCCCAAGATGTATGCGATAGCAATAGACCTAAGTTCGAAAACGCAGAGAATCCTTAAAGACACGGACTTTGCTATTCTCCAAGTCTTGGGAAAATCCCAAACCGATCTGGTGCGTCCACTGGGCCAAAAAAGCGGATTCGGCTACGACAAAGAAACATATCTACGAAAACGAGACCATATCGCTAACTGGAACGATCATTCTGTTCTCAAGGAAGCGGCGGCCTACATATCCCTCCAGAAGCAAGGTAGTCAGATAACGGGTGACCATGAACTCTATTGGTTCAACGCATTCAAGTCCAAGACGAACCATGATAATGTATTAAGCTTCCAGAATTTGATCGTTGAAGGACTCATACTGTGACGACATTTCCAACTACCTACGCCGAGATATTGAATCGTTTAGATACGATCGATCCCGTGTCTTACGGCAGATCCAGGAACTTCGTGGATGGAGCTGTCTCCTACCTGTCTCCCTACGTTTCACGAGGTGTTTTCTCCACCAAGCAAGTTAGCGAATATATGCTCGCAAGAGGATATCCGGCTTCTCGTATCCAGAAATTCATTCAAGAACTCTGCTGGCGCGACTATTGGCAACAAGTCTGGATTCATAAGGGGAATCAGATCGATGAGGACCTACAACACCCCCAACCACGAGCTGAAAGAGACGGAATTCCTGTGGCTATCGTAACTGCCACTACGGGCATAGAAGCGATAGACGAACAAATCCGCTCCTTCTATCAAACTGGCTACCTGCACAATCATGTGCGGATGTACACCGCAGCACTCGCCTGTAACATCGGGCGCGCTCACTGGTACCAACCGGCGAGATGGATGTATTACCACCTTCTGGATGCAGACTGGGCGAGTAACGCACTCAGTTGGCAATGGGTAGCGGGTAGCAACAGTCGCAAAACCTATCTGGCTAATCAGGAAAATATTAGCAAATACTGCCACTCCAACCAGCAGGAAAGTTACCTGAATAAGCCCTATTCAGAATTGGAACACATGCCGATCCCACTGGAATTACAGGAGACCGTTCTGCCTGACTTGAATACCTCACTGCCAGATTCTCATCCACTGGCTATCGACCCGAATCTCCCTACTCTGCTTTACAATTTCTATAACATGGACCCTAAATGGAGGGGGGACGTGTCAGCCAACCGTGTACTCATTCTGGAGCCCAGCGTTTTCGAACGATATCCCATCTCAAATAACTCTCTTCAGTTCTTGATGGATTTGGGAAATAACATTCCTGATCTCCAGACATTTGTAGGAGAATTCTCAGAGCTTCACGCTCAACTGGGAAGCAGCGCGGTTTACTTTAAGGAACACCCACTAAATAAATACATTGGCCATGAAGATCCACGCGACTGGATGTACCCGGTAAATCGTTACTACCCATCTTTTTTCTCGTACTGGAAGGCCTGTCAGAAATCAGTCTCATGACTACACCAGAGATCAATATCATATGGCTAAAGCGAGATCTTCGCCTGCAAAACCATGCCGCCTTACACGCTGCTGAGGAAAACGGAAGTCCCTACCGGATCATCTACCTCTTTGAGCCATCTCTCGTCAGTCAACCGGACACGTCTCTTCGCCATCAGCAGTTTATTTTCAAGAGTATCGAGGAAATGAACCGCGATCTCCTTCCCTACAACCGACAAGTGGATCTGTTTTATGGAGACGCACAACCGGTCTTCGAGTGGCTACTGAATGCTTACCATGTAAAGAACGTCTTCAGCCATCAGGAGAGTGGTATCCAACTCACCTGGAATCGAGACAAACAGGTGAAGACTCTCTTTGATCGGAACAGCGTCTCGTGGACGGAGTTTCAAAGGGACGGAATCGTTCGTGGGATCACCCATCGAAAGGGTTGGGATAAGCAGTGGTTCGCGACGATGTCGCAACCCCCCATGAGAAACGAATACTCGAGTACCGACCTCCCCAAACTGGACCACCCTTTTCCATTGCCTCATCGGATGAAAAGAGATCTTTCGACCTATCCCGCCGAACTGCAAACTCCGGGTGAAAAGGCAGCCCACCACGCGCTAAAGTCATTCGCCGAGAAACGCGGATTTAACTACAGCAAGGGTATCTCAAAACCCCAGCAAAGTCGGGGATCCTGTTCTCGACTATCAACCCACCTTGCTTGGGGAAACCTAAGCATTCAGCAGGCTTACCATTACATTAAACACCATCCCAACTACGCGAAAAACAAGCGTTCCTTTTCCGCGTTCTTGATGCGACTCAAATGGCACTGTCACTTCATCCAAAAGTTCGAAGTCGAGTGCAGCTACGAAACCCAATGCGTAAACCGCGGCTATGAGAGTCTCGAGAGAACTAATGATCCCAATCTCCTGAAAGCCTGGAAAGCGGGCCAAACCGGCCTCCCGCTTGTCGACGCACTCATGCGCTGTCTGGCAGAAACCGGCTGGATTAACTTCAGGATGCGGGCGATGCTCGTATCCGTCCTGTGTCATCATTTTGATCAGGACTGGAGAAACGGCGTGCATCATCTCGCCCAACTGTTTTTGGACTACGAACCGGGGATTCATTATACCCAGTTTCAAATGCAAGCCGGTACGACGGGCACGAACACCGTTCGTATTTACAATCCCGTTAAACAATCGATTGAGCACGATCCCGACGGGCAGTTTATAAAGCAGTGGGTTCCTGAACTTCGCGGAGTCCCGGTGGAGTACATCCACGAGCCTTGGAAAATGGATCTGGACACACAAAGTCTCTGCCGCGTCATCCTGGGGCAAGACTACCCCACTCCATCTGTGGATGTTTTGGAAGCAGCGCGATCTGCCCGCCAACGGATATGGGGTCATAGAAAAGACTCACTGGTCCAGACCGAAAGACAACGTATCTTGAAAACCCATACACGGAATCGTTTATCGAGTAGAAAACGACCCACTTCTCAAGGG
>CALGUT010000500.1 GCA_937920335.1 uncultured Opitutales bacterium | reverse complement strand
TTCTACTGTTGCTTGCTGTATCACGCACAACGTGGTTTCCCCAGGGAGCATCATTCATTCTTTCCTCCTCATTCACGATGTGATTTCATTTGATCAATTAGGATTACGCAATGTGCCAAGATCATTTTCATAATCAATGAGTTCATCTTCTCCAGATGTTATTGTTGTGGGCGCAGGGCCAACGGAATCCCTTATGGCCTATGAATTGGCGGCGAGTGGCTTATCGGTTGTAGTTGTGGAGGCCGGGCAGCGATTTGGAGGAGCCAATGCTTTGGAAAACTCTGAAGCGAATGCGGGCAAGATCATGTGGTCAGCGCCGCGTAAGTATGACGGTAAAGATTTTATAGTTCCTAAGACCGGCGTTGGCGTGGGAGGTGGCACACTTCCGTGGCTGGGCGTAATGCCCCGCTTTCATCCGGATGATTTTCGAACCTACTCGAAAGAGGGAGTCGGGGCTGATTGGCCTATCGGATATGATGACCTGCGTATCCACTACGCCAAAGTTGAACGCGAGTTCGGTGTCGCCGGTGAGTGTGGTCCCTATTCATCGGAAGCCTACGAGCTCCCCATGCTATAAACTGGCATGGGCAGGTATTGGCCCGCGGAGCAAAGAAACTCGGGGCCAAGCCCTTCGCGCCACCGATTGCCATTAACTCTGAGGATAGGGACGGTCGCCCGGCTTGCATTTATTGATCATGGGCCTCCCGAGTCAAATGAGCCGGAATGGTTTCGAGAACTTCACAAGGTGAAGTCACATGATTATCCGGGCCAGTTATATAACCTGAAGACCGATCCTACCCAGTCGATTGATCTATATGGAAAACACCCCGAGAAAGTTCAGGAGTTGAAAGCGTTGCTAGTTAGCGCTCTGCAATAAAACCGGCCCTACCTGCGCTCATTGTCGATTTTCAAGCGCTTGAACGTGACTGGGCAAAGGAAGAAAGTCACTTTCGCGAATCATCCACTTGTCCATCTCATAGCGAATCCTTTCTTCGATAGCTTCCATAGCCTTTTTTCCTGCCAGATTCTTGAGCTGAAAAGGATCGGTTTCCAAATTATACAGCTCAAAGATGGGTCGGGGGGTTTGAAAGTAGAGTCGCTCATGGAACTCTGACAGCTTTCCCGCTTTGTGGAGCTCCTGCATAGCCAACCACGCCGGGTTGCTCCCCATATCAACCGGCGAGAATCGGCGTTCCGGAATCGCGTTGTAAATGTAGAGATACTTCCGGGTAGTGATCGAACGCGATAGATCGAACCCGTCGGTTTGCATGATCGGACCAAAGTGCCAGCCACGTTCGGCGAATACGAACTCTCGCGCTTTGAAGGGCTTCCCCTGCAATTCGTTCAAGAAGCTCACCCCTGTCATGCCAGGAGCCTTATCAAGACCAACCACTTCAAGAATCGTTGCAGCCAGATCAACACCGCTAATCAGAGAATTGCTTACGGAGCCAGGCTTCACCATTCCCGGCCAGCGAACAATTAGAGGAACATGCGTGCCACGGGTGGCCAACGTACCCTTGCCTCTTAAAAGCGCTTCCCCGTTGTCGCCCATGAAGATCACGAGTGTATTTTCCTTCAGTCGCCGTTTTTCCAATACAGCATCGACGATACCCATTCCAGTATCCAAATCACGCACCTCTGCCAGATACTTGGCATAGTCCAGGCGCACCTCAGGTAAATCGGGCCAATCAGGCGGCAGGACCAATGTTTCCGGATCGATCTTCTCATGATCGTCTCCCCATTTCCGGTGCGGCTGGTTAAATCCGAAATAGAGAAAAAACGGTTGCCCCTCCCCCACTTTATCCAAGGCAATCTCGATCATATTATCCACCTCATGGATAGCCTCACCCTTTGTTTTCGCACCTCTGACGAAATGATCGAAGCGGCTCTCAAAGGCGTCGTCCTGCATACCTAGTTCGACCAAGGTATTCGTCACGTGATCCAAGTCCCTCGACCGGCCATCCAGGTGTTGGTGTCGTCCGTCCAAACCGACCCAATAGCCATGCTTCTTCAACACATCGGTGAAAAGAACCGTGTCCGAGCGAGCTGGTTGGGCAAAGCGACTCGTACCCAATCCCACCGGTGAACGTCCTGCAAAGATTGAGATGCGTGACGGAGCGCATTGCGGAGCCGCGGTGTAAGCCCGATTGAAGAGCATACCCTCTGCCGCCATCGCATCCAGATTCGGGGTAATGCCGAAGCGAATACAGTTAATATCTCCATAAGCCCCCACGTGCGGTACACTATGATCATCCGAGAGGATAAGCAGGATATTGGGCCGGTCCTTTGCGTCGAGGCTCAGTCCCAGGAAAAACGCTACTACGATTAGGTATTTGATCATCAGCAAACTCTCCCTCATTATTTTAATTTAATCAATTGAACTGTATGGCGCACTAACTACTGGACTCGTCTGAATTCTACTCTCTTTTTCTTAACGATCCGCTAGCGATTGAGAGAAGAGCCATTTCAAAAAGTCAGGCTCCGGATCACAACTGCTACTACTGAACTCAGTACTCCCGTTATCGCCGCCAGTAATCATTTTTTCAGCAACACGCCCCCCGTGTTTGTCACCGGCCCAGGTTGTGAACTTCATGATTCCACCCAGTGTTTCCAACTCCTCGAACAGTTCGCGAGTGCGTTCGTAAGGACAGGTGGGATCCTGATCACCATGGAACGTCCATATCGGAATATCTTTGATCAGGGTGGCATCGATAAACGGTTCCGTGTCTGGAAGTCCAGCTCCGGCCGAAGGAGCCGCTGCCGCGAAATAAGACGTATCGAGTTGGATGAGAATATAAGACCCATGACCTCCCATCGAATGTCCCATAACGTAGATCCGGTTCAAATCGGCTGACGGTAGCGTATTGATAATCTCCTTAATCATTTTGAGGTGCTCCCCGTCCCACAAACGCTCGGACTGCGGGGCAAGCACGTAGCAGGGAAAAGCAGCGCGACGCTCGGGTTCCGCCAGCAGTCGATTCCAACCACGTAACTGTTTACGATTGTCAGCTCCCCT
Organism: uncultured Opitutales bacterium; assembly: GCA_937920335.1. GTDB lineage: Bacteria > Verrucomicrobiota > Verrucomicrobiia > Opitutales > UBA2995 > UBA2995. Next base: position 3,459 of record CALGUT010000500.1, on the reverse strand, counting down.
TCCACCTCCGCCATGCAAGGAAAGAATAACCGGATACTGGGTATCTGCTTTCAACTCCATGGGAGAAATCAACCGGTAGGGCATTTCCTTGTGGGTGTGGGGCTTGTAAGCATCCATCCACGACTCAGGTGATTGAGCTAACGCGAACGTTCCCGTCATCATCAGGAAGACACTTATGAGAAAATGGTTGGTTCTAGAGTTCATAGGCAATCTGCTTAATTCGGTTCCACCATCCGACTGTTTATAATCTTGTAGCTAACTCACGGTGAATTGTGAAGATATCGATCCTCTCATCGAAGGAAATACAAATTCTCATTTTAGTACGTTACTTTTCTTTCCTCCGATGACGTACACCAGCGTTGATTGTATCTTCTTTCTATTCAATCATCCTCAAATCCATCATTTTAATCGTTTCATACCCCAACGATGAAATCGCCCTACATCCTATCGGCCTGCATACTCTTTCTGAGCACAAGCCTGCTTCCAACCCTAAACGCCTCCTCTATCGATCATCCGAATGTGATCATGATCGCCGTGGACGACATGAATGACTGGTCCGGACCCTTAGGAGACAGCCAGGCGATTACTCCGAGTTTGGACCGATTGGCTCGGAGCGGCCTTACGTTTACCAATGCACATACCGCTGGTATTTATTGTGCGCCTTCGCGGGCTGCGCTATTCACCGGACGACTGGCCATGACAACCGGGTGTTATGACAATCAGGTGTATTTTTATGATCATCCGGAATACAGGCCGCTCCAACAGGCGTTTCAGGATGCCGGATACCTGACCTACGGAACGGGGAAACTGTTTCACCATCCCGCTGGCATGGTAGACTTAAGAGGCTGGACGGATTTCAAGGTCAGAACACAGGAGCAACGTGAAAGCGGTTGGCCCATGGATACCTGGGAACATGGCGCCCCCCTTCCCGACCCGTACCCGAGCAGTCCTTACAATCAAACCAATCCCGAATGGACCGGCAGACCTTTCATGGAAATCGGGTCTATCCCGAATGACCGCGAGGAAGATATGGCGGATACACGCCGCACAAACTGGGTGTGCGATGTCATTAGCAAAGCGCATGAAAAACCCTTTTTCGTAGGGCTGGGATTCTACGCGCCTCACTTCCCGAACTATGCTCCACAGAAGTATTTCGACCTCTATCCTTTGGACTCGATAAAGCGGCCCGCCTGGAAGGATGATGATCTGGAAGATTTACCGGACATCATCAAAGTTAGCCACCAAAACCGTAAAGAGTCGGTGCACAACAGACTACTTGAACTGGGTATCGTAGACGAAACGATACAGGCCTACCTAGCCTGCATCAGCTACGCCGATGCCATGGTGGGGCGAGTATTGGACACGTTGAAAGCTAGTCCGAACAAGGATAACACACTCATCGTTTTCTGGAGCGACCATGGGTATCATCATGGTCAGAAAGGCAACTGGGGTAAACACACGCTTTGGAAGCAAACGTCTCATGTCCCGTTCATTTGGGCCGGTCCCGATATAGCGAAAGGACAGCAAGTCGATGAAGCGGCAAGCCTGGTGGATGTCTATGCTACCCTGGTAGATCATTGTAATCTCGTTGAAGATCCAGGGCTGGAAGGTGTTTCACTCTCCAACATTCTAAGAGATCCTGGATCAGCAACAGAAAGGAGTGTCATTTTACCGTACGATGAACCGGGCAGTTACGCCATTATCAGCAAGGACTGGCGTTACATCCATTACAAGGATGACTCAGAAGAACTTTATGATCTTAACAAAGATCCAGAGGAGTGGTTCAATCTCGCTGAAAACCCTCATTATGAACCAATCAAGACTCGAATGAAAGCAGCAGCCCCTAAACAATTTGCACCTTTAGGGACTCCGTTTAGCAAACTCAAAGTAGCGACTAGCGGAGAATCGTTTCGCTGGGTCCCCAAACGTTAGCTGCATAAAGATACCACTTAATTATGAAATTCCACACCACGCTTTTTACCCTCTCACTTCTCACTGCGCTCTCCTTAGTTCAAGCTCAGCCCTACTTCGGCAACGGCATCAAGATCGGTGAAACAACAACCGATTCGACGATCATCTGGATGCGATTGACGGAACAAGCCCAACCCAACTGGGACGGTCTGAATTGGCTCGGTATTAATGATCGCGATTTTGACGTCGGCGAACTTGGAGAAAAACAATTCCCCGAAGGCGCTGAGCTTCAGGACATGGCAGGAAACCTATCAGGAGTAACTGGAAGCGTCCGGCTAAGCTGGTGGCCCAAGAACCGATCGACTGCCAAAGCCCAGACCGATTGGCTAGCGGTCGATCCGAATCGTGACTTCACTCGACAAGTCACTCTCGAGGATCTGGAGCCAGACCAGTCCTACGAGCTGAGTATCGAAAGTCGCTCCGTCAGCGGCAAACCCGGTCAATCGCTTTCCGGCTCGTTCCATACTGCTCTCGGAGCTGAAAAGAGTGAGGGCATCCGTTTCGTAGTTGCTACCTGCCAGAGCTGGACGACGCGCGACAAGGGCACCGCCGGTCTTCAGATTTATGATCGCATGCAGGCGCTTGATCCCGCGTTCTTTGTGCACCTCGGTGACATCGTCTATTACGACAAACGAAGCACGGGTGGAGATGTCGATGCCCGCACCCCTGCCCTCGCACGATTCCATTGGAATCGCTGGTATGGCTGCTCGGACATTGTCGACTTTCATCAACGCATTCCCAGCTTCTTTATCAAGGACGACCACGACACCGTCACCAATGACAGCGAGCCCGGCATGCAGGTCGGGGAACTCTCCTGGGTAAACGGACTCTCAATCTTTCGCGAACAAGTACCCATCGGACAGCCCACCTATCGCAGTCGTCGTTGGAGCAAGGATCTCGAATTCTGGATCGTCGAAGGCCGGGATTACCGCAGTTCGAATAACATGCCGGATAGTAAGGACAAAAGTATTTGGGGACCGGAGCAAAAAGCCTGGTTCAAAGAAGAGGTTCGCGCCTCGGACGCTCCGTTTAAGGTGCTGTTCTCACCCACTCCCATTGTCGGCCCTGACAAGCCGAATAAGCGCGACAATCACGCTAATGACAATTGGAAGCACGAAGGCGACGAACTTCGAAAGTTCTGCGCGGAAAACAATGTCATCGTCATCTCCGGCGACCGACACTGGCAGTATCATAGTATCGATGACGAAACCGGAGTGCACGAATTCTCATCCGGCGCCACCTCCGAAGCGCACGCAGATGGCTTCACCCTGGACCAGCGAACGGACGAGCATCAGTACCTCGCCATCATTGGCGGGTTCCTAAGCGCTGAAATCAAACGAGAAAACGACAACCCCCAACTCACCTTCAGGCACCACCGCATCGATGGTAGCGTGGCGAACGAATACACGTTCTCGCGTCCTTAAACTGGATTATTAATTAGTAACGAATCGCAGTACTAATTCCCTTATTGAATTTGTTTTCTGCTCT
>CALGUT010000499.1 GCA_937920335.1 uncultured Opitutales bacterium | reverse complement strand
TAGGCCGTTTTTTGTGGTTCTTCAGAGCAAAATACTAGCGACTCAATGTCATGCTCATTGAGTGCACGTACGGTATTCTCGATCACCCGCGTAACTCCGCCAGGCTTCAAATGGTAGTGCAGGATAGCTACGAGCATCTTGTTAGATCGAGCGAACTGAAGCCCCTATTTTTTTCCTAGCCCAAATTTCTTTCGGTATTCTGGGATCGTGGACATAGGAGGCCTTTCTTCTTCTTTAATCGTATGCTCGATTAACTGGTAGTCACTGTCCTGGGCCTGGAAGTGTTTGTAGATGTGGCTGAGTTCAGGCAGTTTTTCAATGCTTCCGTATTTCTGCATGCGATTGAAAAAACTCTGAAGAATTCCAAATGACATTTTACCCAACGAAATGGTGGTCTGGTTTCTATGGATGCGTTGGTCGAGATCGGTCTGCCCAAACGCCCCCATGCCCCACTTATGATAGACGTCGAGTATGTGAGACGTTTCTACCCCATAACCGATCGGAAAGGGGAGCTCTTGCAGGACTTCTCGGCGGACAGCGTATTCGCCCGAAAGTGGCTGGATAATTCCGGTGAGCTCTGGGTAGAACATGGCGAAGAGCGGGCGTATCAGGATCTCGGTGACACGGCCTCCTCCAGAAGGTCGAATGCCTTGGGAGAATGCCAGTGGGCGATCATAGAACGCTTTTACGTATTGGATCTTTTTGTGATAGATAAGCGGAGCTACCAATCCGTAAACGAAACGCGGGTGGATGTTCTTGATATCCGCGTCGACGTAGACGATAATGTCTCCATTCAGTTGGTGAATCGCCTTCCAAAGGTTTTCACCTTTACCCGGTTTAAAGCCTTGGTTTGGCAAAATGTCGGCGGAAAGGTAAGTGTCGGCTCCGAATGAAGCTGCGACTTCGAGAGTCTTGTCTGTAGACCCGGAATCGATGACCGCGATCTCATCGAGAAGCGGGTAGCGATTCATGAGCTCGGATTTGAAGATAATGATTTCCTTCCCGATCGTTTTCTCTTCGTTGAGCGTAGGGATACAGAGCGAGATTTTCAGGCCCTGCTTTTCCTTTTCCTCAATCAGATGAAGAATGTTCCAAAATTCAGAGTGGTGGAAGGTATTGGTTTCTAACCAGGTTTTTTTCTTTTTACTCATCGCAAAAACCTCCATCCATAGCTTGTAGGATCCCTACGAGTTGGGCCAAACCGCTGAACATAGGATCTATGGCAATATTTTCATTTTGGCTGTGCATTTGCGAAGCAGTGGTGATCCCGATGGTGATTCCGGGAATTCCTTTATCAATAAGAGCAGATAGCTCGCCAACACTGGGTTGGATTTTAGGGATGACTCCCAGGCTTTCCTGAATCTTGCGTGCTGTTTTCGTGAGTGGGTGTGAAAAATCGATTCCGCCAGGACGGCGGCGAGCCACAACTTCCAGCTTCACTTCAGCCTGAGTATTCGAAGAAACTTCGTCGGCGATCTCATGGATACGGTTTTGGAGCTCACTGACCATACCCGCTTGCTCAGACCGTATCTCAAAATGTAGGGAACCGCTGGTGGGTACACTATTATAAGTGTTCCCAGCGTTCATTGAGCCATAGGTGATTGTTGCCTTTGGTTTCGTGGGTAGAGGAATGGCCATCATTTTTGTAATGACTTCGTTGAGTATGGTGATGGCGCCGGAGCTTTCAAAAAGCGTCCAGTCGTATTCGCTTGGAATGTTGCAGGTGATCTCTCCCCGTAACATGCCCATCGATGAGTAGCTAAGACGACCGAGTTGGGCGCCCTCGACGAATAGGCCGTAATCGACTGGCGCCTTGCTGTTTTTGAGAAAGAATCTGATTCCGGCGAGGTCACCGCGTCCCAGGCTTCTCGTGATACCCATGAGGAGGACGTTGTGTTTTAGCTCTATCCCCAGTTGTTGAAGTATTTGAGGAATAGATGCCACAACTGCGCATCCGAGGGAGTTATCGGCTATTCCCGGGCCAAATATCCGGGCCGACTCTACTCGGACAGTATGGTCAATTGTATGATTAAAGACGGTATCAGTGTGAGCTGCTACCAGAATATTTTTTTCACCTTCTGTTCCTCTGATAAATCCGAATCCGTTTCCAAATTCATCGGTAGAGATACTGTCCAAGCCGGCTTCTGTAAATCGATCAAGGAAAAACCGGATGCGAGGCTCCTCCTGAAACGTTGGCGCGGGGATTTCTCCCATCATCACCAGATTTGCCAGTATGATTTCTCGAATATCTTTCAGCTGGTCTCGATTGGACACCACGCTATTTAAAAGGTCGTTGATAGTGTTTGGCGCTTTTACCATAGTGTATATAGAAGGTTAAATAACCTTAGGTATGATTTTAGCTGGTGACGGGTATGTGTTTGCAAGAAACTAATGATTTCTTATCTAGATTACTCTGGTTGAACTCCGTCCTTTAGCTCTCCCATCTGTGAAGTTCCTGACATCTCCCAAGCCCTTCTCTTATAATAGCGCCAAGAATATTGGCTTCATCTCGACCCGTTTTGCGGGCACGGATGGCGTCACGCTTGAATCCGCCAAGTGGGCGCAGGTACTCTGGGACGACAAAAACGTAAGTTATTGGTATGCCGGACGTTTGGATCGGCACCCAGATATCAGCATGTGCGTGCCGGAGGCATTTTTTGGGCACTCAGAAAACCAGTGGCTTAACGATCGAATCTGGGGAACGACTTATCGTAGCCGTCTGGTTTCGGATCGCATCCAGGAAATGGCGAAGTATTTGAAGGAAACGCTCTATGATTTTGTCGATAAATTTAAGATAGATATCATCGTTCCCCAAAATGTGCTGACGATTCCGATGCACTTACCGTTGGGAATCGCAGTCACTGAGTTTATCAATGAGACGCAAATTCCGGTGATTGCCCATCATCACGATTTTTTCTGGGAACGCACCCGTTTCGCGGTCAACTGTGTGCATGACTACCTCGATATGGCATTTCCGTGTAAAGGAGATAACATGCGCCATGTAGTCATTAACCAGGCTGCGCAAGAACAACTTTCTCTGCGTAAAGGAGCCTCGTCATTATTGATACCCAACGTTTTCGATTTCGACAATCCACCGTTGGAGATCGACGATTACGCAAAGGACTTTCGTAAGGAAGTGGGTTTGAAAGAAGACGATATCTTTATTTTGCAACCGACCCGGATTGTTCCCCGAAAGGGTATCGAGCACGCCATCAAGCTAGTGGGGCTTCTCAACGATCCGCGGTGTAAGTTGGTGATTTCTCATGACGCAGGAGATGAAGGGTTTGAATACCAACATATGCTTGAAGAACTGGCTCATGAAGAAGGCGTTGAACTGCGCTTCATAGCTGATCGCGTAGCTGATATCCGTCAGCGAAATAAGGACGGAAAGAAGATGTATACACTTTGGGACCTGTATCCCCATGCAGATCTTGTCACGTATCCGAGTATTTACGAGGGTTTCGGAAACGCGTTGCTGGAGGCTCTTTATTTCAGGGTGCCTGTTGTTGTGAATCGCTATTCCATTTTTATTCAGGATATCGAACCCAAAGGATTTCGCTTGCCGGTTATGGACGGGTTTGTGACGAGCAGCGTACTTAAGCAGGTGCAACGAATTTTGAATGATCCTGAATACCGTGAACAGATGGTGGATCATAATTACAACTTGGCACGTAAGTTTTATAGTTACTCGGCCTTGAGAAGAAGTCTTCGGACAATTATCACCAGTTTAACAGGTCTGAGCCCCAATTAAGTTTTACCTCTGCTACCTCCAGTCATGCCGAACGTTGTTGATAAAACTCATCTCGAACAAATAAAACGCCGTTTTTTTCGGCTCTATGGTGAAGATGCCGAGCGTTGTATCGGGCGATTGCTCATGATGGTGGGTGCTTATGGAGTTGGGCTCAACCCCTATCCGGTTGATGAACTTTGGAACGAATCCGATGTGGTTCTGATTACTTACGGCGACAGTGTTCGTAAGGAGGAAGAAGCACCGATCCAAACGCTTCGGAATTTTTGTAATCGTCGACTAAAGGGAGCCGTCAAAGTCGTGCATTTGCTCCCGTTTTATCCCTGGAGTTCAGACGATGGGTTTTCCGTGATCGATTACCGTGAAGTGGATCCGGTCTTGGGTGACTGGAAAGACGTGGAGTCGTTTGGCTATGAATTTCATCTCATGTTCGACCTCGTGGCTAACCATTGCTCCAGTAAGAGCCGATTTTTCAAGGAGTATATCGGAGGTATTCTGCCATTCAGCACGTATTTTAAGGAAGGAAATCCAGAAGACGATTTGTCTGACGTGGTTCGGCCCCGAACCTCTCCCTTGCTGACGAAGTTTGAAACGCGGGATGGCTCCAAATTCGTGTGGACGACGTTCAGCGCAGATCAAGTGGATCTCAACTGGGAAAACCCAGACGTGTTTTTCGAGTTTCTGGATATTTTGATGTTCTATATTTCCCAAGGAGCCCGCATCGTTAGGCTGGATGCCATTGCATTTTTATGGAAGACGGTTGGAACGAATTGCCTACACCTTCCTGAGACTCACGAGATCGTTAAGCTGTACCGTGAGATTCTCTCAATGCTCGCACCGCACGTGATCTTATTGACTGAGACTAACGTCCCCCATGATGAAAATATCAGTTATTTCGGACGGTCTGATGAGGCGCACATGGTTTATCAGTTTAGTCTGCCCCCGTTGCTTTTACACGGACTGCTTTCGCAAAACCCGGAGCCCATGAAGACGTGGGCTAAATCATTGGGCGATATTCCGGATGGATGTACGTTCTTTAATTTTACATCGTCTCACGACGGAATCGGGATGCGTCCATTGCAAGGACTATTGCAAGATCAGGAGCTCGATTGGTTGGTAGGTGAAGTTAAGAAGCGTAAAGGGCATGTAAGCTATAAAACCAACTCTGACGGGAGTAAGAGTCCTTATGAGCTTAACATTACCTATTTTGAAGCATTGTCCGTACCGGGAAAACCGAGTGACCCTCTCGGTATCGAGCGATTCCTAACGTCTCAGTATATTGCGCTCGCTTTTAGGGGAGTACCGGCTGTTTACATACACTGTCTCACTGCATCGCTTAATGACCATCCAGGGGTGAAAGAGTCTGGAATCCCTCGTCGGATCAATCGCCACAAGTGGGATGTTGATGAGTTGAACGGCGTTTTAGACGACAGTTCCACCACTCACAGTCAGATCTTTAATGAGTTTACTCTGGTGTTGAGACGACGGGCCAGTTACCCGGCTTTCCACCCGGATGCTCCTCAGGAAATCCTCGACGCTGGTTCGAGTGTGTTTGTATTAAAGAGAACCTCGGTACTTGGTGATCAGAGAATCTTCTGTATCAGCAATTTCACTTCGGAACCGACTGTTGTTAAAGAAATCCCCAAATTGCTGGGTGAACCATCTTTGACGCAGGTGAAGGACATCATTTCTGGCCGAAATAAGTCTATTTCGAAAGGGGGTTTACGTTTGAAAGCGTACCAAACCGTTTGGTTGGTCTTGACCTGAAAACATTCGTTGGAAAATCTGCTTACATGCTAGGTAGTACTTAGCAAAGTCTTCTTTATCCCAAATATTCCATTGATTGCTAAGCTACTAGTTTGGATCCTGTATCGGGTTCGTGTTGAGGGTCGTGAAAACGTGCCTAAAGATGGGGGTGCGATAATAGTGAGTAATCACATGACGTATCTGGATGTAGTGTTTCTCACAATTGCTGCGCGGCGAAAGATTCGGTTTATCGCGTCCGATACATTGCATAAAGCGAATCGCCTGCGGTGGCTACTTAAGATTTCTTCGATTGAGTTGATTCCTCCTTCGAAAACCCGCTCTTTCTTTGAGAGTAATATCGAATTTCTAAAGCAAGGGGGACTCCTCGGGATTTTCCTTGAGGGACAAGTGTCTCGTACGGGTAGCCTCATGCAGTTGAAGGCAGGTTTCGACGCTATTTCCAGAGAAAGCCGAATTTCGGTGGTACCGGTCTTTCTGGATAATCTTTGGCAGACTCGGTTTTCTTTCTTCAATGCGACGGGGATGCATTTCAAGAAGAAGCCACTTCGGATGGTGATCAATATTGGAATTGGTAAGGCAATCGCTCCTGAGGTCATAACTATATCCCGGGTTCGTGAAGCGCTACTGGATTTATCTGAGTCTTGTTTTCAGAGAAGAAAGGAGCTCGAAGGACATATAGCTGACTATTGTTTCAGGGGGATGGCGAGGAATCCTTTCTTTGAACAGCTGGTGGACTATACGACGGGACGGAAGTCCCTGAAATCGGGTATCGTTTTGGCGCTTAGTCTCTTGATGTCCAAGTATGTGAAGGCGAATGTTTTTGGGGAGCGAGTGGGTATTGTTCTGCCTCCGGGGATCGCTGGGACTGTCGCTAATCTTGGGGTTCTTTTCGCAGGAAAAATCCCCGTCAATCTAAACTTTACTGCGGGCGCAGCGGCTATTCAATCGTCCTACCGCAAGGGCGAAATTGATACTGTCATAACCGCGGATGCCTTAAAGAAAAAGATTCCAAATTTCCCGTGGCCAGAAGATACCATCGATATCGTGCCGATCCTTCAGGGCTTTGATAAAAAAGCTATTCTTCTTCGCTATCTATTGGTCATCGTAGTTCCCTCTGCATTGATGGTTCGCTTGTTTGGAATTCCCCGGTATGGGAACGACGAGGAAGCTGGCCTGCTGTTTACAAGTGGTAGCTCTGGAGAACCCAAGGGGGTGCCGCTTTCGCATCGGAACGTTTTATCTAATGTGCTGCAGATTGATGAAGTGGCTTTGCTCAGTAAGGACGACACTTCTTTGATGTGCTGCTTACCTATATTTCATAGCTTTGGTTACACGGTCACGCTTTGGTATCCGTTGATTCGTGGTTTGAAGATGGTCACTATTCCATCGCCGCTTGAGCAAAAGAAAATCGCAGATGCGATCGAAGCAGAAAAGGTGACGGTTTTTATTGGGACTCGAACGTTCTTTAAACCCTATGTGAAGCGCGTAGCAGCCGAAAAATTAGCAAGTCTAGATTTGGTGGTGGCTGGGGCAGAGAAAGTCACCCCGGAGTTTTTCGATCTATGGAATGATAAATTTGGGTCAGATATTTTTGAAGGTTATGGCATTACCGAAACCTCCCCGGTGGCTAGTGTGAATCTAAAGAACCCACCGCAGCCTGATGAAGAAGCTGCTCCTCAAGTTGCCTATCGTCGGGGTTCTGTCGGTAGATTAGTGCCTGGCATTACAGCTCGTATCAAAGACCCGGATACGGGGAGTGAGCGTAGTCTTTTTGAGCCCGGTATGCTTTACCTTAAAGGAGGGAATATCTTTGAAGGATATTTAGATGATCCATCCCGAAATGCTGAAGTGCTGAAAGATGGTTGGTTTAAGACCGGCGATCTTGCGCGATTTGATGAGGATGGGTTCTTGTATATCGAAGGCAGAGAGTCTCGCTTCTCCAAGATCGGTGGCGAGATGGTTCCTCACGAGACCATTGAGACTAAAATTATCGAGCTTCTTAATCTTAAAGATGAGG
>CALGUT010000498.1 GCA_937920335.1 uncultured Opitutales bacterium | reverse complement strand
TTTCAGAGTTACCTGTTTCGAAGGCGAGGGACTTCGCGGCCCAGTCAGTGAGTTGCACATCGTGTGTGAGCGCAGGAAACTGAATCGCGCATTGTCTTTGGTTCAGAAGATAGATCCGGATATTTTCTTTGTATGCGAAACGCCGACCCGGGTTCGTCGTCACAATTCCAATCTGAGTGGAGCTCCGTTTGATTGGTTGGGTGCGCTGAAGCGAAAATAGAAAAGATGGGCGATTGCTGATATTCGCCTGCCCTGCCGAAGCCAAGATCCGTGAGGGCGGCCAGCATTCGGTTGAGATATCGAGCCTTAGTGTCTTGCGATGTCTTTAATCCGGATAATCCGATTCCCACATTTCCTGAATCACCCGCATTCGGTATGACCAACGCTACGCTTAAAACAGGCATCCGTGTGGTGAATGTGTCTTAGCGGCCGTTTGTCATCCTCCAAACGCACGCCCGTTCCAATGCCGACTATCTTAGGCAGATGATCGTTAACCCAAAACAGTTTTATCCAGAGACTCATATGCCTAATCACGATGACCTCAGCGAAGAGGACCTTGAGAGCTTGGTAAACTATCTAGCAGGGGGTCTCAGAACTGGCGCCCTAGCCTGTCGGTTTAACGGTGGGTCCATAAGCTACCTGCTTGCCGAACTACTTACGATTTTGTCTTACGACTTCGTAGAGGCAGATTCCAGTGGCGACCGATATATTCAAGCAAGGAACGGTCCCGTTCATTGGGATTTTGATAAGTTCATCACAAGTTTCCATAGTCAGGCGGCGCAGTCCAAAGCCTTCGGAACCCATGACAATCCCAATCCCTCCGGTCAAATTTACGTCGTAGACCTCTTTCGTAGCCTGGTCCGAGGTTCCCATAAGAAAAAGCCCGGCTTGCTGCATCTTTTTCATAGATTGAGCGAGGTTCGAGACCTGCACTACCGGCACGGCTTCAGCGCCCCCAGCCGCGACTCTCCTTACGGTTGGGGTTACAGAGGCAGATCGGTTTTTCGGAGTAACCACCGCGATCGCTCCAACCGCATCAGACGTTCTTAAACAGGCGCCGAGATTGTGCGGGTCTTCGATGCAGTCCAGTATCAATACGAGTGGATTCTTCTCCTGGGTGATTTTCTCGTAGAGTTCACCTTCATCGAGGTGGGGAAGTGGTGCATCGAAATTCGAATGCTTAAATTCCCGATCTCGAATTTTGGTCTTATTGTGTTCATTTTTTCGAGCCATAGAAGTGTGAGATAGAAGTCGGATTTGCTGGCGAATCAATCTTGGAATCGTGAATCGCCTGCTTATTTGGAGGCGTGATTCGATTGGCTAGCATTTAGTTGCTTATCCAGTTGGCTGGAGAGCTCAATGAGTGCACGGTTATTGAATATGTCTGCAATCGAGAGGGTGATCGCGAATTGTTCCTGAATGCGGTTCCTTATTTGAATGGCCGATATGGAGTTCCCACCTCGGTCGAAAAAGTCGTCTTGGCGGCCAATCGAGGTGCTATTAAGAATCTCGGACCATATGGCTGCTAGTTGAATTTCTGTGGGCGACTTGGGCGGCACATGAGCCGTCGGCTGGATCTGCTTCCTTTTGTCGGTTAGTCGTCCGAGGTGATGAATGCAACCCGTCGCCTGAATACATCCGGTGTCACCGGTTTTCCAGCGGCGCAATGTGTTGTCTTCAGGGTGCTGGGAAAATGATTTCCCGGTCGTTTCCGAATCTTGCCAGTAGCCAGGACTCAAAAACTCACTCTGTATCACGATTTCCCCGACGTTAGTATCAGTCACTTCGTTGCCGGAATCATCAATGATTCTTGCCGTCATGCCCTCGACGGGGTAGCCGATCGGGATCGTGCTTTCGGGGAGTTCTGAGTCGTGCTCAAAAAAGAACTGTGTACAAAGACCCGTTTCCGTGGCTCCCAATCCATTGACTAAGGTGCAAGATGCCGGTGCATGCGCTTTAAACAATCGCAGGTGCTCGATCCGGCCGACGTCACCTTCCAGACGAATGATTCTGAGATCACTGTTCGTGGTTGATTCGTCCAATGCGTATTGGAATACCTGAGGCGTCGAATGATAGACCGTGATCGATTCCTTGTTCAGCCATTGAGGCAAAGACTGAACGGTCTCTGGTGTTATTACATGTGGGAAGATGCAGGCGCCATTTAGCAACGCACCAAACTGGCTTGAAACACAGGCGCTAAAGTGAGTAGGGTGGAGTAGACTAAGTCGATCCTCGTGATACAACTTGAGGCTATTCGTGTAGCGCATCACATTGTGGAGTACGTTTCGATGGGTATCCATGACTCCCTTGCGCTTGCCTGTAGAACCTGATGTAAAATACACATAGGCCAATGAGTCGGGCGCGATCGGTAGCTTGGGGTTCTCTGCGGATAATCCGAGATCAAGCTTCTCCACATTGATAAGCTCAGCGTTAGTTGGCAGCAACTGCCTGCTGAGTGTTTCGTGGTCGTTGTCCGTTAGAATGAATGCTGGGTCGAGCGACCCAACAAGTTTCACCAAGTCAGCTTTCGTGTCTCCCGCATCCAGGGGAGCATAAAACCGCCCTGCCTTGAGGGTTCCCAGCGTTGCCGCAATAAACGGTATTCCCTGATCCATAAGGATTATTACGGAGGCATCCTGGCTTCGATTGCCCGTTATCAATTTCCACGCGACCCCATTCGCCATTTCGTTTAGAGCGTTATAACTAAGCGCCGACTCGCCCACCTTGACCGCGGGTGATGTGGCGAAGCGCTCGACTTGTTTTTCAAACCGTTGTGGGATCGATTGTTCGATCTCAGCTTTCGGAAACGGAATGAATGGTGGCATCACTTAACAGCATTCCAAGCCCTGCGGTTAGAGCAAGTGCTCATATAGGAAGGGATTCGGGCCGTCATCGAAGGGGTTTTGTTTTGCTCAATGCGAACCGATCTGAAATCTAGGAGTTTGATGAAGGAGAAAAGCAAGCCCACGGAACGGGAGGAATCACTCTGCCCCTGCAAGAGCCAGAAGTCGTATGGCGAATGCTGCATGCCCATTCATTATTTGAAAAAGAAACCCGAGACGGCCGAACAGCTTATGCGGGCTCGTTACAGCGCCTACTTTTTTCGCCGTATCGATTTTTTAGTGGATACCACTCACCCTGAAACTCGGGAACCGGGCCTACGGGAGAGTATCATGGACACTATGAATCAGGTCAGTTGGAGTTTCCTAAAAGTATTGTCGACCAGCGGCGGCGGCAAAGACGACAAAACCGGTAAGGTCGAATTTGTTGCCGACTATTATGTAAATGGGGAGGTCTTCGAACACCACGAGCGCTCCCGCTTCAAACGGTTCAAAGGCAACTGGAAATACCTGGATGGAAAACAGTAGCTAGAGGTGGGAATGTCTTTAATCTTATCTTTACGTTTCTTTCTGCTCGTTCTGCAGGATCATTGAATTCATTCGATTATCTCGTTTGTGGATCCATCAGAATCCGTTCAGGCCAACAGGTTGCAAATTTTATTGAACCGAATCCCTCTCCATTGCGACTTGGTAGTGTAACTCAATGAAAAGGGACTCCAGGCAAGTTTATACCGAATACCTTGTGCTTCAGGCGCAGAGTGGGAGTGACGCTGCGTTTCGGGAGTTGTTCGAACTGTGGTCAGCCGACTTTGTCAGGCTTGCTCGATTACAGTTGCAAAAGCAGGAGGCGGTCGAAGA
>CALGUT010000497.1 GCA_937920335.1 uncultured Opitutales bacterium | reverse complement strand
GATTACAATTCACAACGCAACCATGGCAGTCGATTGCGGCCCTCAGATCAATCCAGACCGTATTCGTTCCCAAATGGAAGGCTCCTGTGTGATGGGAGCCGGTATCGCTACAACCGGCGAAATTAGTTTTGCCAATGGTAAGGCAGTGCAAAGCAATTTTCACGACTACCAGGTACCACGTATCACACTGGCACCCAAAGCGATCTCCATCCATCTACTCAACCCAAGCAATTCCAGTGAATTGGGCGGCGTGGGTGAACCGGGAGTTCCTCCCGTAGCTCCGGCGCTTTGTAACGCGATCTTTGCAGCCACCGGAAAACGAATACGAAAATTGCCCATTGGAAATCAATTGGCCTAAGTCAGATTACGCGTGCAAATCACCTGCCCTTATTGTTGGGAGACGATAGACATCGAAAACCTGTTCTACTCTCCCGAACCGGTAGAGCTCGTGCTCGACTGCGAAGTCTGCTGTCGACCGATCGTCGTCAGAGCCGAATGGGACGACGAAGACTCTGAGCCTTGGTTGGACGCGCGAGCGGAATCGTGAGTTAGATAGCAGGGGCTAGGAGTCAGAAGTAGGCCGCGAAAACGGCTGCTACCCCTTCTGCGCGAGGTAGACAGTATTCGAAGATTCCTTATCCTGGATCGGATTGTAAAACGGGACGACGATTGCCTCAGCGGTTTCGAATACACTGAGGAGGAGTTCTGTGAAAGTGGCATCGGGAGCGGCATCGGACCAGAGGCCGAATACACCACCTGCTCGTAGCTGTTCCGCCATAGCAGTAAGACTATCAACCGAATAGAAGCCCGCATTTTCCTGATCGAGCTGATGACTTGGAGTGTGATCAATATCTAACAGGATCGCGTGAAACTTTTTATTCGGATGCTCCGGGTCCAATCCTACGTCTCGATCAACGGCTGCAGCGAAGAAGTCTTCTGCGACTAAACGACAACGTTTATCGTTCACCAACACTGAGCCGACAGGAACCAGCTCGCGCTCATGCCAACTGATAACTTGAGGGAACAATTCCGCGACGACCATTGAACCCACCTTCGAATTCTCCAGTGCCGCCGCTGCGGTATAACCCAATCCTAATCCTCCCACAATGATATCCCAATCGCTGCCTTTCAACTTGGCCAAACCAAGGTGCGCCAGCTCCTTTTCTGCTTCTGGGAAGAGGCTGGACATAAGAAACTCCTCACCGAGTTTTACTTCGAAAATCTCGAGATTATCGAGAGCGGGGATGGTTCTGCTCCTAAGCACCAAAGGGCCCAAATGAGTATCTTGCGCATCGAGAATGTTTAAGCTCGGAATCATAAGGGTCGAACAGTGACTCACGATTTCCAGCCTTTCAACGCGCAATCCGTGTTTCTTTGCTCTTGAAAGCGTATCCTCGAGGAAGAGTATAAACGCATGCCTCCAAGGACCTCTATCCCCCTACTACTCCTTTTCGTTTCCCCATGGCTAATCGCCCAGGAGCACACTGCAATAGACCCGTTCGACAACTATACTGATTGGGCGATCAATCGGGGGGATAAGAAAGGCAATCAGTACTCGGAATTGGCTTACATTCACGCGGCGAATGTTCACCAACTCAAGCCCGCTTGGGAATACCACGCAGGCGACGCGAACGAACGTTCCAACATGCACAGCAATCCGATTATCATTGATGGGCTGATGTATTTTACAACTTCCACGTTGCGGGCGGTAGCGATCGATGCAGGCACTGGAGAAGAGGCCTGGGTGTTCAAGACTGAAGACCATCATACGGAAGGAACGGTCTTCCGAGGGAGAAGCCGCGGCATCGTTTATTGGGAGTCGGGTGACAATAAACGAATATTCCACTCCGTCAAAGATCGCGTCTACGCACTCAATGCTAAGACCGGCAAGCTTATCCAGTCATTCGGAGAAAATGGTCACCTGGATCTGCGCAACGACTTGGGGATAGATCCGAACCTAGCATCCGTAGAAGTCACGAACCCGGGGATCTTTTACAAGAACTTCCTAATCGTCGTATCGCGGGTTCCCGAAGGTTACGAATCTACCCCCGGACATATTCGGGCTTACGATACCATCACCGGAGAGTTCAAATGGATCTTTCATACCATCCCAAAAAAAGGAGAATTCGGATACGATACCTGGGAGTTTGTTGAAGGGGAATCTTATGGCGGAGCCAATTCCTGGGGTGGACTGACCGTCGACGAAGAACGCGGCTGGGTTTTTGCATCGACGGGCTCTCCCTCGTTTGATTTTTACGGCGGCTACCGCAAAGGAATGAATCTGTTTGGAAACTGTGTCCTCGCTCTGGACGCCACAACCGGCGAGCGACAATGGCATTATCAAACGGTCCACCACGACCTCTGGGACTACGACAACCCACCCGCTCCGATTCTGGTCACGATCGACAAAGACGGCGAAAAGCAGGATGCCGTGGTTCAGTTTACCAAGATGGGACTGACCTTCGTGCTCGATCGCGACACCGGCGAGCCTCTTTTTCCCGTAATTGAAACACCGGTACCCGCTTCAACAGTCGAAGGTGAAGAAGCATGGCCCACGCAACCGATCCCTACCCGCCCTCCGCCGCTCACTCGCCTCGGCATGACCGAGGCCGACCTGACATCGATCGCCGAGGAAAACAACGCCTATGCAAAACAGGAGTTTGCGAAGTACCTCAACAAGGGACTCTACACTCCACCCTCAGAGATGGGATCTATAGCACAACCCGGAACCTTGGGCGGCGTGGAATGGCATGGAGGCGCCTTCGATCCCTACAGCAATATCATCTACGTAAATTCGAACGACGCACCGGGAGTTCTTAAGCTTAAGAAAACCTATGAGCCGGTCGATGCCAGTGAGCTCACCCACATACAGCACGGGCGTTTACTCTATGAACGCAACTGCACCAGTTGTCATGGTCTGGACCGCAAAGGCATACCGCCGATTTTTCCCAGTGTACTGAAGCTTGATAAACCAAAAGCTGAAATCGCAAAGTGGATACGCAACGGCGGAAACATCATGCCTGCTTTTCCCCAACTCACAGACAAGGAACTGAATTGGTTATCCGAATACATGGCCAGTGATGCCCCTGATATGACATCAACCTCTACCGGAGACGTAAAAGTCCGATACCTGTTCAACGGCTACGGCTTCCTCAACGATCAGGAGGGCTATCCCATTATCGATCCTCCCTGGGGCACATTGACCGCCATCGATTTAGCGAGCGGCAACTTCGTCTGGCGTATCCCGCTCGGAGAATTTCCTGAGCTGGTTAAGCGCGGTATTCGCAATACCGGCACACCTAACTTTGGTGGAGCAGTCGTCACCGCAGGAGGTCTGGTATTTATCGCTGCTACGGCGGATGAAAAGATCCGAGCGTTTGAAAAGAGCCGTGGAAAATTACTCTGGGAATACCAGCTTCCTGCCGGAGGCTATGCCACACCAAGCATTTACCTGAACGATGGAAGGCAATATCTCGTAATCGTTTGCGGTGGCGGTGGAAAAAACCGAACGGCCTCGGGCGATTCGATTTTGGTCTTCGCCCTACCCACCGATGAAGAAATGACCGATGAGACAGCCTCCAATACAAAGGTAAACAAGGACGGCTGGATTGACCTCTTTGATGGCAAAACCCTCGACGGTTGGGTTCACATGAACGGGTCCCATAGTTACACCGTCGAAGACGGGGCTATCGTTGGACGAACCGTGGCAGGTAGCGATAACTCGTTCCTTTGTACTACGCAGGAGTTTGGAGACTTTGAATTGGAATTGGAAACGACAGTCGACGCCATCACAAATCAGGGCATTCAGTTTCGGTCCAGCGTCAGACCCGTCTCAGAACGCGATAGCAACAATTGGCGAGCCGGACGGGTCTGGGGTCCTCAAATGGAGGTAAGACGTAATATGGGACCAGAATCTATCACGACAGGCCTGCTCTATGGTGAAGCCCTGGGAACTGGCTGGTTATCCTCCGTGGAAACAAAACGGGCTAGTCACGATCACTTCGTATCCGAAGGATGGAACAAGATTCGAATTGTGGCCCAAGGTCCTCGCATGCAAACCTGGGTCAATGGTCACCTGATAGAAGATCTGACTAGAGAAGACGTTTACCAAACCCACGCCAGCGGCTTCATCGGATTACAGATTCACGGCATAAAAGGCGAACGACAGTTCACAATGAAATGGCGAAACATTCGCATTCGTAACCTGTAAGCAACAAAAGGCCGCATACTCAATCGTATGCGGCCAAAATTGTGGAGCGTATCGATAATCGATCAACGCCCAGAAATTACTTGGCAGTGATTACACCATTCATCAGACCAAAGTGGCCTGGAAAGGAGCAAACAAATGGGTATTCGCCTGGTTCTAATGTGAAGGTGATCGTGTCCTCTTCGCCTGGGCCCAACAACTTTGTATGTGCTACAACCAATGCCTTATTCGCATCATCTTGCGGAATGTATTCACTTGCCGCTGCAGAAACTGCTGCCATCCCGTAAGTAGCAGTAGCGGTGCCCGGCTTAAGAATGACTACATTGTGCCCCATGGCAGCCTTAGGAAGGTTACCGAGGTTCTTGAAGACCAACGTGACTTCTTTACCAGCAGCGACTTCAAACGCTTTACTGTTGAACTGCATCGTGTCATTCGCAGTGATCTCTATCTTGTTGCCGTGATGATCAGCGAGTGCAACTCCAGCTGCTCCCAAAAGAATGGCAAAGAAAGTGATGAATTTCGATTTCATAATAATTTTCATGTTAGAGTGTAAAACTACAATCTCCGCAGTTTACGGATTTGAGAGAATTGGCAAGCAGATGTTCCGAAATTTCTCCCCGCGAGCTTCTTTTCCGTAGTTCAGAAATAGCTCTAGCATTAACGATGCTCGATGATTTCGTCTTTGGGATAGCGAATCTTAGGGAGATCTGCATATTTATCCGACTCATCGCGGTAGCCAAGTGCACAGGCGACAAGCGTCTTAAAGCCACTAGTTTCGAGACCCAGAACTTTATCGATCTCTGGTGGGTTGATACCCTCCATCGGGCAGGCATCAATCCCTAATACAGCTGCAGAGGCCATCAATTGCCCGAGTGCTATATAGACCTGATTCTTACACCAGTCATCAATGGTTGCTCCATCGATAGACCGCTGAATAAAGCCAACCATCATACCCTTGAGTGCATCGTGGTCCGAAACATCACCGCCCCGTGCTTCCACCGTCGCGTTCAGATAACGATCTACCTCGCTCAATTCAAAGGAATCGTTGTAGGCCATCACTACGAAGTGTGAACAATCACGGGTCTGGGGTTGATTCCAGGTTAAAGGCAGTAACTGCTCTTTAACCGCCTGATCTTCCACGATAATAAATTTCCATGGCTGAAGACCAAAAGAAGATGGGCTAAGCACCAAGGAATCTTCAAGTGCCTCCATTGTTGTTTCATGGATTTTTTCCTCTGGATCGAAAGCCTTGGTCGCATAGCGCCAATTGAGTTGAGCCAGTAATTCAGTGATTGTGAGAGTTGCCATACGGATTGATTTAAGCGATTCGGAGATAAATATGCGTTACGGTTTCTTCTGGGAAGCTCTGTTGGAACAACGAAACTCCTCCCGTAATTCAACGAATTGTCGCCTTAGGGTCATATTTCCTTTCAAATCTTTATCAAGCCGGAAAGCATCATGGAGAAACATAGATGACGTAAATCACTGATTATCGATATTTTAGCGATTTTCTTGGGAAAACTAGGATTACAATTAGCCACACACAACCATTAGCCTGAGGACTTACATTCAATACATCTCAGCACACAGTCTGCATTTCCGTAATCTCTCTGTAAAATAGTTGCAAAGACCCGGCACCCAATTGAGCTATAATAGTAAAACACCCATCGTTCGAATCTCATCCTTTAGAACCGTTTAATGAACGAGCGCAGAGAATCTCATCTTTTAGCGACTCCAATGCAGCTGAACATGCTTATGCCTGTCCTGCGTGGAGAAAACGTGCAAACGTACGTCCAGCAGTTGAGATGGACCTTCTCGGAACCGATTCAAAAGATCCTTTTCCAAAAAGCATGGGAGATCGTTCTCCGTCGACACGAGGTATTCTATTACCGCTTCGAGAACAATGGACTCCACTCCCTCCAGATAAGAAAATCCCGGAAGCTACAAATAAGCTTCAGCAGCAAGGACTGGACCTCTTTGGACTCAACTGATGCAAAAAAACTGCTCGATAGTTACCTAAAAGCCGACTTTCAAAAGGGTTTTGCGTCTCTCGACGCGCCTCTTTGCCGCTTCAGCTTATTATCTCTACCCAATACAATTTCAGAACTAGTATGGACATCGCACCATAGTCTATTCGACGGTCGAGGAAGGCTCTCACTCATTGAAGAATTCCTAGAAGTATACAACGCCCTGGCAAAAGGAGAGAAATACAGACTTCAAAAGCCCAAGCCGTATTCAGAATTTTTGCGTTGGTATCAAGACCAAGACTGGAAGGCCTCTCGAGCCTTTTGGAAAAAACACCTTAGAGAGCTGGAAGAACCGACCCCTCTTTCCTTTGGACTCGATACTGTACCAACAAAAAACGGTAAGACGGCCCAGCAAACCAAACGTATAAAATTGGATGCTCCGTTATCTAAACAACTTCATCAATGGTCCAAAGAAAACGAATTCTCCCTAAACTTGCTTCTTCAAGTTGCCTGGGCGATTTATCTTTCCAGAACCGCTGATCGCAGCACCGTAATCTTCGGCGCCCCTAGGGCCTGCAGAAGATCCTCAATTTCAGATGCAGATCGTGTCGTTGGAGTATTTATCAATACCGTTCCTGTAAAAGTGACTGTCAGGGATTCTGATTCTATTCGAGACCTTCTCAAACGAACTAGAGAGTATTGGTTCGAAATACGAAAACACGAGAACACCCCTTACGAGGTCATGAGGGACGCCAGCTCTCTTTCCGAAGGAGAAGTCCTGTTCTCATCACTTGTAGGTTACGAGAAATACCAACTCGACGATTTCCTCCATAGCAACTATGGAACAAACTGCCAGATAAAGCTCAACGCATTCACCGAGATCCCAATTGTCTTACAACTCAAAGATGGGAAACGACTGGGACTGGAAATAGCCTACAATAAGACACGATTCAATTCTGATTGCATAAAGGGAATCAGTAGAAGCCTGGAGCTTATCTTTCGCCAAATTATCGACAACAGTGATTCGTTGATTGAATCAATCGACCTACTAAGTGGTGATGCTAAAAGAAGTATCATCAAAATGGGTACGGGTGAAAAAGTAAAACTGGAACCCATGACCGTTTTCGAGTATTTCGAAGACTGCGCGAATAGGTATCCGAAAAACATAGCAATTAGCTATAAGAAAGAGTCATGGACCTATGAGTCTCTCAACCGTAAGGCCAATCAACTGGCTCGACTACTTACTTCGAGAGGTCTTAAGAAAGGAGACCGGGTAGGAATATTACTAGCAAGGGGTCCTGCAATCATTGCATCCCAGCTTGCGATCATGAAAGCCGGTGCTGTCTACGTACCTTGCGATACCGATCTACCAGAAAAACGGATAGACTGGATCACTCAACATGCCAGATTAAGCTTCGTAATAAGTGACTCGACCAC
Organism: uncultured Opitutales bacterium; assembly: GCA_937920335.1. GTDB lineage: Bacteria > Verrucomicrobiota > Verrucomicrobiia > Opitutales > UBA2995 > UBA2995. Next base: position 1,535 of record CALGUT010000497.1, on the reverse strand, counting down.
GAGGAAACAAAGCTTCAAATCCGACATTCAAATCGTTCATCTGGATACTGAAGAAAAGACACTTAAACGCTACTCCAAAAAGAATCTCAATTGTAGCCTGAATTGGGCGGAAACCGCTTACCTCATGTACACGTCTGGCTCTACGGGCCTTCCCAAAGGCGTATTAGTAACCCATCGGGGAATTGTTCGGCTCTCAAAAGGCCAAAACTATACAAAGCTAGCTTCATCCATCAAAACCCTTCAGATTGCAGCATTCACATTCGACCTTTCAACATTCGCTATTTGGACACCATTATTGAATGGAGGAGCCTGTGTAATCAGTGTTGAGCAAGTACCATCCGTTGAGGCGCTGAAGCATCTGATCGAATCAGAATCGATCAACACTGTAATGCTCACTACCACAGTTTTTAACTCCGTGATCGATACCTACCCGCAGGTGTTTGATAGCCTTGACCAACTAATGGTTGGAGCCGAAACCCTATCCACTTTTCATATTAAGAAGGCACAAAGGCTTTTTCCAAGGCTCAAACTGATTAATGTCTACGGCCCGACTGAAAATACGACACTCTCCACCTCGTACCAAATCCCGAAATCTCATAATAAAGACACCTCAGTACCTATAGGCCAGCCGATCAACAATTCCTCCGCATACGTATTAGACAAACAAGGACGAATACTCCCTATAGGTGTCCCCGGAGAACTATACGTTGGTGGCCTGGGATTAAGCTCTGGCTATTTTGACAACGAAGAACTTTCTAAAAGTCGTTTCGTTTCGACAATGATCATAGGGAGTACACGAAAAAAATTATACAAGACAGGCGACAGAGTCTTCCTCCGACAGGATGGACAAATAGAATTTCTGGAACGGTTCGATGACCAGGTAAAGATACGCGGATATAGAATCGAGCTCGGAGAAATCCAGTCCCAACTATCACAGCAAAGAGAGGTATTAGACGCGGTCGTCTTAACGAGAGAAAACCGTCGTAAAGAGCCGGAAATCGTCGCATTTATCGTAGCAGATAAAAGCTCCAACAAAGAGCCGAGTATCTTAAAAAACCGGTTAGCTAGCACACTACCGAGCTATATGATCCCCTCTCATTTCGTATTTATCGATTCGATACCCTTGACTCCAAACGGGAAATTTGACCGCGCTACTCTGGAGCGAATTAAAATAGAAGACAAAGAAGTAAAACCTTTACAGAAGACCAAGCTAAGTTCGACAGAACAAAAAATCCTCGACCTGTGGATTGAGATCCTGGGCGATACTCCAACTACCGTCGATCAAGATTTCTTCGAAGCGGGTGGACACTCTTTATTAGCAACAAACTTGATCTTCCGAATTCAAAAGATCTTTTCGCTGCATCTGTCGTTCTCAAACTTCCAACTTCATCCGAATATCAAGGATTTGAGTGCTTGGATAGATAATCATAAAAAGGCACAAAAACCGACGCCGGAAAGCGATCCTTTTATCATTTCCAACGAAAAGCCTGAGGCCTCCGGACCCTTGGGTCTAAAATGGCGCTCCTTTTGCATAC
>CALGUT010000496.1 GCA_937920335.1 uncultured Opitutales bacterium | reverse complement strand
GCGGTTTCATTTAGGCAAAGTAATTCCATTTCTTCAGTTCAAGACCGCTACTTCATATAGCGGTTTTAGCGAATCAGTCGAATTCGGTGAAGTGACTGATATTAAGGACGACAATTCGATGGCGATGAGAATCGACATTCCGGAAGTTGCAGAATTCCCGTCGGCTCCCTACTGGCGCATGCTAGTTCTTGATCACTATTTCAATGGCCATTTCGGAGTCTCAGATGACGCAAAGGCAAGAAGGGAGCAGCAGCGAGAGACGAATCGTTTCGGTTATAGGCCTAATTTTATCAGACAGAATTATCCCAGACTTGGTGAAGACGTCTGGACGTTCTATTTAGAGGGAGGCGTTAGCCGTTTCTTGCCGACTACGGGTGTATATAGAGATTTACAGTTCCAGAAGCAGGAGTCCTTCTTTTTCAATCCTTATCACCACACTCTCAATACGGCAGAGGTTAGTCCATCGGTTCAATTTTATCAGGTAACGGGTATGTCGTTCGAAGAAAAGATCCCAGATGCGTTTTTACCCACTACTCGGACACCCATCACTAGGGCCTTATTAGAGAATCCTTCCGCGTTTGATCCTTCCGAGTATCCAGCAACCACATTGGTTGTGCCGCTGAATGACGATGAAAGAGACTATTTAAGTAAAACCGTAAGTATGATTTGGAGCAAACTGCCTGATCGAGATCCTGTCCGTTTCGCTTATGCTGCGAGTGAGTGGCTTGGTATCGAGCATATTTACTCGACCTCGCTGTCCAAACATACTGGAGACGGAGATCCTGTTATTCGATGGATGCAGTCGGGAGAAGGAGGGCATTGCGAGTACTTCTCTGCTGGATTGGTTCTTTTGTGCCGCGAAGCCGGAATTCCTGCTCGAGTGGTTACAGGGTTTCACGGTGGTAGTTGGAACGGATTTGAGGATTACTTTATGGTTAAAAATGCCGATGCCCATGCTTGGGTGGAGGTATTCGATGGCGATAGGTTCTGGCGTAGAGTGGATCCTACACCTGGAGGAAACTTGGAAGTACTCGATCTCAATGAGGCGACTGAGACTGCAACTTCTTTTGTTGATTCAAGTGTGACAGCTTACATGGATAGCCTAAGGATTCTTTGGTACCGCCGAGTCGTAAATTTTGATAATAAAGATCAGCTGGAATTAGTTGAGGGTGTATCCGGTTCTTACAAGGAGTTCGTTGCGAAGTTTAAAGATTGGATGAACAGTGCTGTTTTAGGATTTAAATCGCTATTTTCAGATCCCTTCAACAAGGAAAAGCTAACGTTGTTTGGTATCGGTTTCGCCACTTTCTTTGGGATATATTTGGTCGCTCGATTGCTTCTGTCTCGAGTCCGAGCGCATGCGTATTTCAAATTCTTTGGGACGCGAAAACGGAAACATATTCAACAGCTCAAGGAGAGAGTTCAGGCGGGGCGTCAATTAGATCGTTTCCGTCAAAGGTTAACGGATTCGAATATTGATGAAACAGTAGAGGGGG
>CALGUT010000495.1 GCA_937920335.1 uncultured Opitutales bacterium | reverse complement strand
CAATATATAATCAACAGGTCCAACGACCTGGGTATACCATTCTTGCTGAACCAGATCTGCCACGATCATTCCGAAACCCTCTTTGCGTAACTTAATGGCCTTTTCTTCTGACCGCGTCAGCGCCGTTACACGCATTCCCTTTTCCAGAGCCTGCTGAGCAACTCGCTTTCCCAGGTACCCCATTCCGCATATCAAAAGATGCTTTCCTCTAAAATTCGTTTTCACTGACATCTCGATAATGAAGGTTCAGTTTAGGAAGAACGGCAAGTCCTAGAACCCCAATTTGTTGTTTCTGCTGTGACCAAGCTTGAAATGTAGCTACCATTTACAACAATCACAAACATGAGTATTTCAGCACTCTTTATCTTTACTGACGGTATCGAAGAACTCGAAGCAATTGCCCCTTTGGATATCCTCCGAAGAAGTGGCATCACCTGCACAAGCGCCTCTCAATCCAATCAGTTGTCCGTAACCGGTCGCAATCAGATCTCACTCATCGCAGATTGCCTCCTCGATGAAGCATTGAAAAACGACTACGATCTGATCGTCATTCCCGGCGGCCCCGGTGTCAGAACCCTGCGGAAAGACCTGCGGGTCATACAGCTGATTAAAAAGCAGGCCGCCTCCGGCAAAACTGTCGCAGCCATCTGCGCTGCCCCGACTCTCCTCAATGACGCTGGTTTATTAGATAACCGATCCTACACAGCACATGGTACGGTGGCCGATGAACTGCCCGAAATCATTACTTCGGCGGCGGTCGTTGTGGACAGAAATATCATTACCTCCCGAGGCGCCGGAACCGCAGTCGAATTCGGTTTAAAACTCGCCGAACTATTGACTAACGAAAAAACCGCAAAAGAAGTTTCAGACAGCATTCACTTCCAACCCAGTTGATCACTTCCCACACTAGCACGAATCCTTTCCGCGGGTTTACTATCATCGAAATGATGGTAGCAATAGCCGTCATAGCTATCCTCTCCGGCGTACTATTCACTGCTATCAATCAAAACGAGAACTCTCCCCGATTGGAAACCGCCCAGATGATAGTCAGCCAAGCATTTACCAATGCACGTTCTCAGGCCATCCTCAAACAGAACCGAACTAGGCTAATTATCAACAGCACCGAACCCACCAACGAAAAGGAAGCAGATGCGTTTCTGCGCTATTTTGGAGTCATCGTAGAAACTGAGCCCGGTTCGAACCAATGGGAAACGACACTCAAGGGAGAGTATCTGCCTGAAGGCATTTACTTCATCCCAGATTCATCATCTCAAATAGTCGATTGGAATGAGGACAAACCGGATTCTTCATACAGTAACCAATCAATGAGCTTAGCGTTCCCGTCCAATCAAACGGAGAGTCCCGGATCTGGCACAAATTGGATCTATTACGAATTTAAAAATACGGGAAGAATGAGCGGCTTAAACAACAAAGTCGTATTAGCTGAAGGAAGCCTACAAGAGCTTAAGCCTGAGTTCGAATCACCGGCCGCAATCCTGGGCTTGGTCTTCAACGGTTATGGACTTCAGTTTCCGTTAGATGAGGAGGACACGCTTTGAAAAAGAGAGGGTTCAGCCTGATCGAAGTGATTCTATCCATTGGAATCTTATCCGTCGCTCTTCTCATCGTATTCGCTATACTAACACCGTTTCTAACACGCACAGGAGAAGTGGTCGAAGCGACTACGGTAAACCGCGTCGCAGACAGAATACTGACGGAAGTCGAACAGCTCAACGTTAACCAGCTCGCGAGTATCCTTAACCAGAAAACTTCGTTGTATGCGCCACGAAATGGAGACCTGCTGGTTCTAGCTAGTGATCCTCAGATTGACTCTCTACTGCCAGAAAATGATCGGTTTTACGCGATTTCACTCAGCAGAAATGAAGACCTGTCGCCAATCAATAAAGACGCAACCGCTGGATACATTGCATATCAGATCAAGGTTGAACGAATCGTAAGAGCTCCAGACGGTACGTTGATAGACAGCCCATGGGATCACACCTTGGCTATCTTCAATGCAGCAACCATTCGAAAAGAACGGTGAAGTATTCGACGTCCAGTTTGAGAAAGGGATTCACCGTCATCGAACTGTTGGTGGCCAGTGCAGTTTCTGTGTTATTGATCGGTTTGTTCCTGGGTGTTACTACAAACATCCTCGATGCCTGGACCCAGAGCCGCGATAGCCTCTCATCCAACGCGAAGGCACGGATGATCCTGAATACTCTGACCGTCGATCTGGAGTCTGCCTTAATCAGAAACGATAAAGGCGTCTGGCTTGCCTGTGACATCCTAGAAACTACCACTAATTCAGGAAAGTGGAGTATAGCCGCAAACCAGAAGCCTTCCGATGATACTTCTCTTGAAATTGATTTGGAGAACAACGACCTCAACTCCAACGATTATCGATTCGGTGTCGCTGGTAGTTGGATACGTTTCTTTACCAGCGCTATGGATGCGTCCACATCAGGTGACTTCGGTGATATTAACGCTGTGGCTTACCAAATGATCAGGCGTGAACCGCGCAGCCGATCTAGTGACGTCGACGAAAGTTACAATCTCTATCGATCGGTAGTTCGATCGGACTATACGATGGAGGAGGTCGCTGAAGACAAGGGGTTCTTCATCGATGCATTTGACGGTGAGGAATTTGAGGGTCAGGCCGGCGAAATCATAGCCCCCAGAAATGATGCCAGTCTTATTGCACGCGATGTCGTCGATTTTGGCGTAGTATTCTACGAAAGAGACATTAACAATCGAAACCAGGTATTGTTTCCTAAACAAGGTGAACCCAAACAGTTTCGCATACCTGCAGATGGCATTCCCACTTCAGTCGAGATTTTCGTCAGAATACTCGACGACGAAGGCGCTAAACAGATCAACGCTTACGAACGTGGACTGGTACCGTCCGAAGACCCGGATTTTTGGTGGAATACCGTCCGACAGTTTTCAGAGGTTTACACTAAACGGATCTATTTTAAGAGCGATACGTTGTGACTGATTTAACGTCATTCAAGAAGCGAAACGAAAGGCGGGGATTCGTCCTCGTACTCACCCTTGCATTACTCAGTTTCCTTCTACTCTTGGTATTAGCACTAGCGACATCACTCCGGATAGAAACTCAGACTGCGTTCAACAATACCCAATGGAACAACGCTCGGCAGAATGCACTACTCGGCCTGAATGTTGCGCTGGGACAACTCCAGGAGCTCGCGGGCCCTGATCAACGAGTAACTGCCATGGCAGAGGTCCTTTCTAGCAAATATAGCCTGCCGGATGGTCATGCATACTGGACCGGCGTATGGAACGCTTCCAACGGAGACTTCGAAGGCTGGTTAACCAGTGATTCGATAGAATCAGAATCGGAAACCATCATAACTCAAGGAAGGGCACTTCCTGCTCCCATCAACGATTCAGTTTGGATGGTTAACAGAAGCGCAGACACTGACGCCGATCGACTGGCGATAAAAAAGCGACCTATTCGCAGTAAAGACATACCTGGTTTTCCTCCAACAGACCTAATTACAACAGGACACTATGCTTACTGGATATCCGATGAAGGGGTTAACGCCTCTGCTCTCAAATCTGAACTTCCGATTCCCAATCGATTTTCAACCACCGATATCAATCGTTATAAACAGCTCGCTAATCGATCCATTGATATCAAGAAAGTCTCTAACCGAGCTGATATTGGCAGAACCCCAGAAATCGACTACTTATTCTCATTTGAACAACTCAATGGTATCTACGGCATATCCAAAGACAGCCTCGCCAAGCACTTCCATAACCTTACTCCTGCTTCACTAGGCGTTTACGCTAATACCTTTTCAGGGACCAATGGCGGTCTTAAAAAAGACCTTTCACAACCCAATTCCCTGACTGACGGAAGCTTAGCTGCCAACCGTGACTTAAATGACTTTCTCGCGTTTCACAAAGACAGTGAATTCGTTCAGATTAGAGGCATCCAGTTGGGCGGCAGCGAACCTCATTTTGCCATTCCGCTAGTCGTACCCGAATTTTCTCTACGCTTCGGTCTAACCCGGTCGATCACTGACGGATCCATTAATATTGAGCTCAATGTTCAGGCGGACTTGTGGAATCCCTTCACGCTACCTATAAATACGGTCGCTGAAAACTCCACTAATGAACCGCGACTATTCTTCGAAGTTACCGGTCTACCCGTGTTTGATGTTGTTTATACTAGCGGAGGCATTGAGCAGGCCACATATAGAATCTCCGATAAGGAA
>CALGUT010000494.1 GCA_937920335.1 uncultured Opitutales bacterium | reverse complement strand
GTGACAGTAAATGGATGGCAGAAGGTATCGAGGAGGACGGATTACTGATTAAGAGCTTCGATTTGGATGGGAATACTGTTGTTATTCACTCCGAGTCCGAGGATCTCTCGCGGCAAATGAAGATGAACGATTATTCGGCGCCTTCCAGTATAAGGCCTATAACTCCTCGCGCGACCACGACCGCACAGCCCGCCCGTCCACAAGCCCCCGGTACTCCGTCGGTCACTTCTTCATCTTCTAGCTCACTGGTCAATACGCAGCAGCAGATCCAGCGGCCCACGCGCAGGAACTTGGAAACACTGAGAGCCCGGAGGGCAGAACTCGCCGAAAAATTACGCAAGCAGCCGAAACCTAGCGATGGGAACCAAGGAGATGGAGGGAATCGCTAGAACCTTTATGTGGCTATGGCTGATATGATACTGGATAAGATACCATTTTTAGAAAGGCTCACCGAAGAACAGCAGCTTGAGGTGGCTGAATCGCATCCAAAAGAACGGGTGAGAGTACTTTCTGAACTGACGGGTAAGACCTTGGATGAAATTCTCGGCGCTTTGTCTGATTTAACTCAGCTTGAGATTGATCCTAATCCTGAGTTTGATTCCGAACGGGTGCGTGAGATGCCATCTAGATTTGTGCACGCCTATCATTGTTTGCCCATCGTGGATGAGGCAGGAGAGTATGTGCTGGGAACGGTGTGGCCTCCCGATGGATTGATGGATGATTGGGTTTTCTCAACTACGGGGCGAGCTGTTACTTGGAAGCTTGTGAGCCCCGAACTCGTTAACCGATTTGTCACTGAATTTTTTGGAGTGGGCTCTGAAAGTTTCCAGGATGAGGAGGAAGACCTGGACGAGATTGTGGCTGAAAACGAAGAGGAGGACCAGGATGCAGCCATTATTCGCTTTGTGAATGAGATCATTCATCAGGCAGTGGAAGACAAGGCCACCGATATACATATAGAGCCTCAGGCGGAAGAGCTTCGTATACGCTACCGGGTAGATGGAGGATTGGTTTCAATACCGGTGCCAGATAGTCTGCGGCATTATCAGGATGCGGTCATATCTCGGATGAAGATTATGGCTAAGATTAATATTTCAGAGCGAAGACGACCTCAGGACGGTCGAATCAATTACAAATCGGCTGAAAGTGAGCTGGATATTCGATTGTCTACGGTTCCCACGCTCTACGGCGAGAGCGTGAGTTTGCGGTTGTTGAATAAAAAATCGAAGCCGTTGACGTTCGTGCAATTGGGGCTGCCAGAAGAGGACCGTTCGACGATCGACGAAGTGTTGGCTCTGCCCCACGGAATTGTTTTAGTGACAGGCCCGACTGGTGCTGGTAAATCAACCTCATTGAATGCCTTTATCCGTGAAGTTAATTCTTCGGATAAACGGGTCATCACCATCGAAGACCCAGTTGAGTATGAGGTCGAAGGGGTCAATCAGATCCAGGTGAATAACGAGATCGATTTTGGTTTTGCTCAAGCCCTCAGGCATGTTCTTCGTCAAGATCCTGATATCATAATGGTCGGTGAGATGCGGGATAGTGAGACAGCCGAGATTGGTATACAGGCTTCCCTTACAGGTCACTTGGTTTTTAGCACCCTGCATACCAACGATGCTCCGGGTGCACTTACGCGATTGATCGACATGGGTATAGAGCCCTTCCTTATTGCCTCGGCCATTGAGATGGTAATCGCACAGCGATTAGTAAGGCGGTTGTGTTCCCATTGTTCCGAGAGTTACCCGTTTTCACACGAAGAGATGACCACGACGTTGCGCCACTTGCGCCTGGATCCAGCCAAGGGTGTCGGGGTCACTTCCTTGAAACGCCCGGTGGGTTGTGGTCAATGTCGCAACACCGGTTACTCTGGGAGAGTCGGAATTTATGAGATATTACGGGTGGGAGACCATTTGCACGACTTGATTGTTGAACAGGCTTCTTCGCGTGAAGTTCGAAAGAAGGCGCTGCTGCATGGAATGAGGCCCCTGGAGGAATCTGGATGGAACTTAGTTAAATCGGGTGCCACCTCTTTGGCGGAGATTTTCCGAGTGATAGAAATGGATACATCGATGGATGATTCCGAAACTATACCGATGGATGGTTGAGTTCGCATATTCAGCCAAGGATACGGGTGGCCAGACGGTAAGTAGCAGCTTGCAGGCTGCCGACAGAAAAGAAGCTATCCGAAAGATAAGGAGCCGGGGGTTAACGCCGATTCGGGTGACCGCTGGCGGTAACTCGCCAACCAAAGTCTCGAAACCGGTAAAGACGGAAAAAAAAGCGGTTGCAGCTGGTAGTGAGGTAAAAAAAGCAAAGTCTGTAAGATTGGGGCGCCGTCACGCGCTGCCTTTCTTAAAGAACTTTTATGAACTTCACAAAAGTGGCCTTCCAATTGCCGAGGCGTTACGAATTTTGGGTAAACGCATTAAAGACCCTGCGCAGGCGGTCATTATTAAAAATCTCCTGCGAAACGTGCAGGAAGGTAAATCTCTTTCGGACTCACTTGCAGAAATGGACAGGGTCTTTGATGGATCGACTGTTAATTTGGTGGGCGCGGGTGAGATGACGGGGAATTTGCACGAAGTACTTGATCGCCTGATTGAATATATGGAAAACCGCCGTGAGATGCGGAATAAGGTGATTGGCTCCTTGGTGTATCCCTGTGTGATCCTTTTTGCGGCCATTTGTGTCGTGCTGCTCTTTCTTTTTGTGTTGATGCCCAAGATGCAAACGCTTTTTGACTCGCTAGGAGGTACACTCCCTCTTCCCACGAGGCTCTTACTAGGCTTGGCGGATTTTTTACTTTATGTGGGTCCGTTCATTTTGGTTGGTGGATTTTTATTGTTCACGAGCCTGTGGCGTTGGCACAAAACAGAATCCGGTGCGCTGTTTATCGATCGTTTACTGCTGAGAATCCCTTTGGTGGGGAACATGATCATTTACGCGGAAACGACTCAGATTACTCAAACCCTTGGGCTGTTATTGGAGAATGGAGTTACCACTGTTGAAGCTTTCAAGTTAACCGGGCGAACGGTAGGTAATAAGTATATTTTTCGGGAGTTCCGTGATGTCAGGCAAAAAGTTTTCGAAGGAACCGCTGTTTCCAAGGCACTGGAGAATATGGCAATCATGCCAGACATAATGATTGATCTCATTTCAGTCGGTGAAAATACGGGAAACTTGGTTCCCAGTTTTTACGAAGTGACCAAGATGTTCCAAAAGCGACTTGGCCAGATTTTAGCGACTTTAACTGGGGTAATATCCCTAGGTGCGCTTCTTTTCGCGTTTCTCTTTGTTGCACTGATTGCTTTCGGTATCGTTTCTGCTATTTTCTCTGTCAGCTCAAGTTTGAGTCACTAGCCCTCAAAACTTACCTTGAACGGTCGAGGTATTTTACCAATGTGAGACGTCTTCATGCTGCCATTTATTAAAAATAAGACCCGTTTCGTAAGCTCGATTGAGCAGCGAATATTGTCAGATGAGCTAACGAAGCTCAGAGTTAAGCATGATCTTTGGTATCAGCCCTTCGAAAAACAGGAAGGCAACAAGGTATGGTTGAAAGGTAAAGAGTACCTTATGCTTTCAAGTAACGATTATTTGGGGTTGGGCTTTGATTCTCGCGTTAGAGAGGCGGCACGGGAGGCTCTTGATAAGTGGGGAACCAGCCCTACTGGTTCACGATTTGCTAACGGAAGCCGGGGATATCATCAGGAACTGGAAGCGCAAATCGCATCTTTTCTCGGTAAGGAAGCGTGTCACGTGCATTCGGCCGGTTACTTGTCCTGTGTGGCATCTGTCTCCTGTTTCGTGAGCAAGGGAGATGTCGCTATCGTTGATCGGAATGTTCACTCCAGTCTCTGGGAGGGCTTACGGCTCTCGATGGCAAGTATCGAAAAATTTAGCCATAACAGCCCTGCGAGTCTTGAAGAGGAACTATCATTTATTCCCAAGGATCGGAAAAAAATGCTGGTTTTTGAAGGGGTTTACTCGATGGAAGGCCACGTTGCCCCGGTCGATAAATTCGTTGATATAGCAGAGGAGAATGACTGTTTTGTCGTTTTGGATGATGCTCATGGCTTTGGAGTCATGGGAAATCAAGGTCGAGGATCCGCTGACCATTTTGGAGTAAGCGACCGGGTGAATGTCATCAGTGGAAGTTTTTCAAAATCCCTGGCCAGTACGGGAGGGTTTGTCGCGGGTGATCAAGCCGTTATCGATTATCTGCGCACTTATTCGAAGCAAACCATCTTTTCTGCAGCGATTAATCCGACGCAGGCTGCGATTGCGAGCAAGGCACTGGAGATTCACCAAAGCGAGCCACACTTTTATGAAAGGCTCTGGGCTAACACCAGGCGTTACCATGCCTTTTTACGAGAATTGGGCCTGGATTATTGGGATAGCAAGACACCGGCTGTGCCTATTGTCGCCGGTAGTAAAGAGCGGGCTTACTTCTTTTCTCAGCGCCTGATGGAAAAAGGCGTTTATGCAAATATTATAATACCTCCTGGAGTTCCTCCGGGGAAAGAGCTGGTACGAACAGCGATGTCGGCGAGCTTTGCTGAGAGCGATATGGAGCGTATAGAAGGAGCTGTTAGGTATGCTGCCAAAGCGCTCAGATAGTGCTTCTGGCTAATGCGAGACTGTTTCTCTTTTGGGGAGAGAAACACCCCGAAGTCGCATGGATTCTATCGGACCGAGGTATACCGATCGTTTCTGTGAAAAGATTGATAAAAGCATTCTTTGTGTGGATTTGGTGAGACAGCTGAGTAGGGCTCCTTAAAACGGGTGTCATCTTATCTCTGAATTTCCCGCTAGTTCCAACCGCTCTAGTGGGGGTTCGCAATATATCCTATCAAAATTGAGTATCATGAAATTGCCTGAATCCGTGCTTTTAGTGGAGGACGAATCCCACATCCGATTAATGTTCCGCAAGGTCTTCGAATTGATGGGAATCCCTACCATCAGAGAAGCGAAAAATGGGTTGGAGGCCTGCAACGAGTACGGTCGAGAACCTACCGATGTTGTTATGATGGATATCAATATGCCGGAAATGAATGGTCTCGATGCCATGGAGAGAATCTTGAAAGCTGACCCGGACGCTATTGTGATAATGCTCACGTCTCTAAGTAGTCGGAACGCCGTAGATACGAGTCTCAAAGCAGGTGCAACCTATTTTATTCGAAAGGACACTCCTATCACTGAAATGCAGGCAACTCTTACCGAGGTGTTCGAGCGAGTCTTCGAAGATTAATGCTGCTGTTTAACTAACTTTAACCATTCAGTTCATGGCAACGAAGCAACCAGAAGAACCTCAAATTGTTCTCTATAATCTTAAAGAACTGCGGGAGAGTGCGGACTATGAGCGAGAGAACAATGTAATCGGTAAAGAACGCATTGATCGTCTTGAGATTGAGCAGCTATTCAAAAACAAACTGAAGAAGAAAGTCGGACGTTCTTCCGAGAAAAAGACATTTAATGAACTCATCGATATTGCTGATCCAGCTATATCGGAAGAGCACCGTATCATAATCAAAGAACACCTTGAATCGAACTCCTTGAAAGGGGTCGAGGATACAGTTTTGAAAGGCTTAATCGGTAAGCGCCAAGCCGGTGAGCTTTGGGCAAATACCTTGGGAGTTGCCTATTTAGACCCCATTCAGTCGGTCATTACCGAAGAGGCATTGAATATGATCCCTGAGGAGATTGCGAGGAAAGCAGGAGTGCTGCCGCTTTACTTCCTGAACAATGTCCTTACGATTTCTACGTCTGATCCTAATAACGAGGAGTTGGTTCGCCGTTTGAAGTTTATCAGCGGGAATAGCATTAGCCCTATCTTTGGGTTTCCGTCAGAAATCAGAGATGCCATCGAGATTCACTACGCGTCGGAAGAAGATGTTAATTCATTCATTAAACGTTTTCAGGAACAGAATAAGGGGATTCTTGAGAACCTGGATGAACTCGAGCTAGAACACATGGCTGAGTCTGAGATGTTGGCCAATATTGTGGATTCGATCATGCATTTCGGAATCAAAGAAGGTGCATCGGATATTCACATCGAGCCAATGGAAACAAAGTGCCGTGTTCGGTTTCGGGTCGACGGCCGTTTGCGTGAGATACTAAGTTTCAACAAATCTCTGCATCCTGCTTTAGCCTCGCGGATAAAGATTCTATGTAAGCTCGACATCGCTGAAAAACGCTTTCCTCAGGACGGTCGTTTTGAAATGCCACTTGGTATGATGAAAGCGGAGTTCCGTGTATCCTTTATTCCTGCCAGCTTCGGATCCAAAATTGTAGTTCGGATTCTAGGTTCAACAGGAAGGAAGGGAGCGATGACTCTCGACGATATGCTCGTATCGCATAACGTATTGAAACCATGGAGACGGTTGATTCGCGATCCCAATGGAATCGTCTTTGTTACGGGCCCAACGGGTAGCGGTAAGACGACGACTTTGTATGCATCGCTTCAGGAACTGAATTCTCCCGATGTCAATATCTCTACGATTGAGGATCCGATAGAAATTTCGCTGGAAGGACTCACTCAGTCTCAGGTAAATCACTCAATCGATTTAGGCTTTCCGGATTTACTTAGGTCCCTGTTACGTCAGGATCCGGACATTATTTTAGTCGGTGAAATTCGAGATTTGGAGACGGCTAAGATTGCGACAGAAGCTGCCCTCACCGGTCACTTGGTATTTGCCACTTTGCACACCAATAATGCAGTTCAGGCTGTCACTCGTC
>CALGUT010000493.1 GCA_937920335.1 uncultured Opitutales bacterium | reverse complement strand
GATCAACCCACTATTCGTATACTACAACGAGCACTTGACGAAAACCTGTTACCAGAATTGCAACGGGCGAACGCCCTAACAGCACTGGCCAAGGCACTCTATCACCAAGCAGATTTTGAGGCTGCCCTTAAAATCCTGGGCAATGACCCTTCAATATCCAACCGAATCATCCGAAGCCAGGTTTACTGGGATCAAGGCCTCGAAAGCCTCGCTATCCAGCATCTCGAATCGTTAAACCGCATGTTCCCCAATCAGCGGGAGGTTGTGCCCCTTTTGACCCGTTTCTATACAGATTCCGGAGATACGGAAAAAGCGATCCAAATTTCGAAAATTGCCTACTTAAAAAATCCCTACTCCATTGGCGCCTCTGTAAATTACTTTCGAGCAATTGGCGCAGACGCTACCGTTGAAATTGACCGGTTTCTGGAACGTGTTCCAGAAATCCACGAGAACCAGGATGCACTTTTTCTTATGACTAACTATCTCGCCGAAGCGGGTCTTTATGACAAACTGGATTCGTTGATCTCAAAATCGCCGATTGAATTCCAATCGTCAGCCATGGTGTGGTTTCTTCGTGTTGAATCACTCATCAACGGTGAGGAGTATCGAATTGCAGCCGAACTACTTGAAACACCTCCTGACTCGGTCAACCAGTTGATCCCCCTCCATCGTATCTTGTTACATAGCCTTTCGCTAACGGCGAACTATGCACTTGAAGCAAACGACAAAGCGAGAATCTCCATGCAACAACTGTTTTCATCTGGGCACATACGGCCGGCAACGCTTCTGCGCCTTACAAGAAAACTGATTGAGATAAATAAACCCACCGAAGCCGGTCGAGTCTTACAGTTTCTGCTACAACAAAATCCAGGCAATCATGCAGCTTTTTGTGAGAAGGTTCGCATCGAACTTATGACAGGGAATACTGAGAAAGCCATAGAGTTGAGTAAACCCATGGTACAAAACAAAACGATGCCATTTTATTTGATCAGAGAGCTAGCGACCAATCTGGCCTCTGACGATCAATTATTTCACACTGAGGCAGCTATCTTGATTGACGAAATACTCGATACCATGACGCCCGCTGATAAGCAGAAGTTCCTAGAAATACTCTAATCCTCATGAGGGACCACCCTCACACGCGCAGAGATTACACGCTTCTCATCCACCTCTATCGCTTCAAATTCAAGATTCTTAAGCATGACCTTCTGACCTGCGGTCGGGATCCTGCCTAGTTCGTTGGTTATAAGTCCACCAATCGTGGAAACGTCCTCCTCATCTAACTGAATGTTGAGAATCTCCTCAACATCGTGAATGGGCGTCAACCCATCTACGATAAACTCATCCTCCTGAATCTCTTCGATCTGATCAGCCTCCGAGTCGAACTCATCCTGTATATTTCCCACTAACTCCTCGATAATATTCTCGATCGTGACAAGTCCTACGGTGCCGCCAAACTCGTCTCGAACCAATGCCATGTGTAGGCGCTTTTCCAATAGCTGTTCCAAGACAGATTCCAACGGATCATCTAACCCTGTGTAAATAACGGGCCGCGCCATTTTCTTTAAATTCATCCGCAGAACATCAGTCTTCGTCCTGAAAAGATCCTTAATGTGAATGATTCCGATACAATTATCCAAGTCACCTTCGCAGAGCGGAAACCTCGTGTGTCCGGATCCTTTCGCAAGTTCGAGATTCACATCGTTCCCATCATTGATATCAAGAAACTGAATCTGATTTCGGGGCAACATGACGTCCTGCACCACCAACTCCCGCATGGAGATCACATTTTTAAAAATCTGCTGCGTGAATGCCGGAATCTCCGAGTCTTCATCGAGGCTTTGCAGCTGGGCCTTTACATCCAATTTGTTAAAACTCGCTGCCGGATCAAGCCTCAGAAAGCGTAACAGAAGCTTCGAGCACAAATCCAGTAGCTCAAGAAAAGGCGACAGAAACCATTGAAACGGACGAACGATCCAAGTCGTCATGGTGAGAGTTCCCAACGGATGCTGCAACCCGATACTCCTCGGCACAAGATCTCCCAAAACCGAGTGGACTCCCACCGCGATAATAAACGAAAGCGAAAAGAAAACCACTGCCCACACGCCATTCATTTCAATACCCAATGCGACTGCAACCACATGCGTTAACGGCAAAAGCACCCAGCCCAACACGAGCGTCGAAAATGAAGTCCCCAAACGCAGCAGACGAAGCGTACGCTCAACGCGCTTAAGCAGTCCGGAAAACTTTCCACCCTTCCGAAGTTCGTCCAAGAGATCAGGATTAAAATGGCTGTAGCGCAGTTTGACTAAGCTAAATTCGCTCGCAACAAACACGGCATTGAGGAACACGAGCAAAAAACTCGCACAGACAAGGTATATCCAGTTATCGGCAATCACCTTAACTTAAGATCTTTCATCGACCCACCCTATGATAGCAGAAGAGCACTTTGCAACGCTGCAATCAATCGTTCGTTCTCGCTCTGAGTACCAATAGAGATACGCAAATACTCCGAAAACCCATAGCCACCCATAGGGCGCACAATCACGCCTCTTTTTTGTAATTCCTTGAACACTTCAGCTCCGTTACCCACTTTCACGAGCATAAAATTTCCGACGCTGGGGACGAATGATAATCCACTATCGCTGCAAAACTTCACAAGCTGTTGGAGCCCCCGATCATTGCATCGACGGCTCGCCTCAACAAAATCTTCATCACCCAAAGCTGCGTTAGCCGCCACCTGCGCGACCGAATTCACATTGAAAGGCTCCCTCACGCGATTGAGCAGGGCCGCGCACTCAGCCGAACAATAGCCGTAACCAATGCGGAATCCCGCCAACCCATAAATCTTAGAAAACGTCCTCGTACAAATGATTTTTCGTCCAGCCTCTATCAAAGGCCGAAGATCTACCGGCGATTCCAGAAACTCAGCATAGGCTTCATCGACCACCAGTATCACATGATCAGGCAGAGACTCGGCAAACTCGACGACTTCGTCCGGTGAGTTCAAGGTACCCGTTGGATTATTCGGACTCGGTAAAAATACAACTTTCGTCCGATCGGTAATCGCTTCGCGCATCGCTTTCAGATCGTGTGTGAAATCCACAAGTGGAACCTCAACCGGAGTCGCTTGAAAAAGCAGTGTGATCAGCTTGTAGAGGATAAACGCCTGCTCCCCCATCACGACTTCATCACCGGGTTGGATAAACGCGTGGCCGATCAATTCAATCACTTCGTTCGAGCCGTTCCCAAATACAAACTGCTCAGACGCCAGCCCATACTTTCGAGACAGGGTCTGTCGGAGAACGTAACACCCTCCATCTGGATACAAATAAGTCTCTTCAAGAAACTCTTTCACTGCAGCTAATGCTTTCGGCGAAGCTCCCAATGGATTTTCATTCGAAGCCAGTTTGATAGTCTCATCTGGATTCAGTCCAAATTCACGGGCTACCAAATCGATAGGCTTTCCGGGTTCATAGATCGGCTGCTTGAGAACCGATGGGGTCACAAGATCATTATAGCTGATATCACTTTCTGGCATACAAGTCGGTACAATAGACCTCGCATTGGGAAGAATTTGCGACCATAACTCAAACGCAAAACAACGAGATTTCTAAATGACGATTTTTCTCACAGGCGCCTCGGGTTTATTGGGCAATACCATCGCAAAACAACTGTTGGATCTCGGGTATTCCGTTCATGGCACCATCCATAAAACCAACGTGTCTCTGCCGGGGTTAATCCCACATCAGGTGGATCTTTCCAATCCGATTGAACTGGGAGACTGCCTATTGAAAGTTCAACCAGAGGCTCTCGTAAACGCAGCCGCATTATCAATTCCGACACATTGCACCTCCAATCCAGCGCTTTCGCAGTCACTCAATGTAGACCTCCCGGTTCGGCTCGCAGCTATCGCCAGAAAACTAAAGAGTCGATACATCCATTTTTCCACAGATATGGTCTTCGATGGGAAACGGGGCAACTATTCCGAACAAGACACTCCTACCCCGACCAACCTGTACGCAGAGCACAAACTCGCATCAGAAACCTGGATACAGGAAAATACGACCGAATCATGTATCATCAGGCTTCCTCTTCTCATGGGAAACAGCATCAGCGGCACACGCTCGGTCCATGAGGCTCATTGGCAACGTTGGAAGGTAGGTCAAATCACACCCTTGTTTGAAGACGAGTTTCGCACACCCGTATCCATTTCCAGCGTAGCAGAACTTACAGCAGAGCTTCTATCGAAGAAAGATATTCAAGGCCTATTTCACTGGGCTGGCACTACCGTCGTAAACCGATGGGAAATGGGGAAACAGATTGCAGCCAAACTTGGAGTGCCCAAAGACCTACTGCTAAAAACCCAGGCAAGAAGTGATCCGCGTTTCCAGGATCGGCCCCTCGATCTAACCCTAAATATCTCTCGATTGAAAGCGTTGGTAGCTACCGAGCCACCGACCTTCGAAGATCAACTCGACGAGATAACTACCCTCTAGAATCTAAAGGCTCTTTATTGACAGCCTAATACTGTCATCAGGCACGCACCTGCAGAAATTACTGGGTTCTACCCGCCCTCTCAAAGCTACTTCCGCACCCGAACCAAAGTCGCAACATTTTCTATATGACGTGTTTGGGGAAACAAATCAAACGGCTGAAGCATTGCCAACTCATAGCCTGCCTCAACAAACTTGGTCAAATCCCGCACCTGCGTGGCCGGATCGCAGCTCACATAAACCACGCGCGCGGGGTCGAAGGCAAAGAGCTGTTCTAAAAATTCCTCACTACAGCCTTTCCTCGGTGGATCAATAATTACCACCGATTCCTCGGCCGGAAATGCGATCTCCTGAAACAGATGCGCCGCATCTCCAACCTGAAAACTACAGTTCTTGATCCCGTTAATGTTCGCATTGTTTTGAGCATACTCCACCGATTTTTCACTAATCTCTATACCCACAGCCTCATCAAAATGCCGACCCGCATACAGAGCGAATAAGCCCGATCCGCAATACGCATCCAGAAGGTAACTGACGCCGGCAGCCTGCGCTTGTTGAAACACATGTTCTGCCAGAATCGGCAGAATAAAAGGGTTATTCTGAAAAAACTCACTCGCCTTAAAGCGGAAAACTACATCACCCACGACTTCGGTCACGATCGATTTAAAATCAGTTATGACACCCTCCTGAACATCTCGAAGCAGAACGGTCGCGCCATTCTTGTAGTTCTTGAAGTTACTCAGTACGTTCTTCCTAACCACTGGGAGCGTCTCATTAATCGCTTCGGTCGCAATCGGACACTGCGCAACATCCACGAGTCGATTGCGCCGTCCTACCTCCAGAAATCCGATTTTCAGATCCCGCCCATCCATCGGCTTTTGAAAATGAGGCGTGATCTTACTGCGGTACCCGTATTCCTTGGGTGAACCAATCGCCGGAAGCACCGTATAGCTATCAACCCCCAACTGCCGGTCGACTAGCCCCTGGACTTGCTGGGTTTTGTAGGCCAGTTGCTTCTCGTAGTTCAAATTCTGATACTGGCACCCACCACACTTACCAAACAACTTGCACCTTGGATCTACGCGATCCGGTGATTCCTCCAATATTTCGACAAGATCCGCATCCGAGTAGTTGG
The DNA here is from genome assembly GCA_937920335.1 of uncultured Opitutales bacterium. Lineage (GTDB taxonomy): Bacteria > Verrucomicrobiota > Verrucomicrobiia > Opitutales > UBA2995 > UBA2995. The sequence continues at coordinate 1,106 of CALGUT010000493.1, read as the reverse complement.
CATGGTTTCGAAACACCCGAGCGCGGACCTTTTCACCCGGTAAGGCAAATGGGACCATCAAGACCCAGCCGTCGATACGACCGACACCTTGCCCCAAATTGGTCAAGTTATCGATAGTGACATCGACTTCTTCGTGATAACTGTATTTTCCTTCTCGGAATCCTCGTGGTGCCTTGGCCATAAAATGCTTTTAAAGGCGGCAGTGAAGCCCTACCTTGCCCGCTAATCAATACTCGATTACGCCCATATGCCATTGACGACCATCGACTCCCTCCAAAACCCAAGGATCAAGCGGGTCAAGGCACTCAGCCAAAAACGCCAACGGGATCGCGAAGGCCTGTTTTCACTCGAGGGCGAACGGGAGTTGGTGAGAGGTCTCGCCGCCGGCGTCGGAGTAACGCAGATCTTAATATGCCCAGAATTGTTTAAACATGGGCCCGTTTCGGAAGCCATTCATCAGTCGTTGCTGGAAGGATCTACACCGGTCGTCTACCTGACGAAAAAAGTATTCGAACACTGCTCCTATCGGGAAAACCCAGATGGATTCATCGCCACCTGCAGGACGTTCAACCGAACACTCGACCAGCTGAGTCTATCAGCCATCCCGCTCCTGCTTATCCTCGAATCGCTTGAAAAACCCGGAAATCTTGGAACAATCCTACGTACGGCGGACGCGGTCGGAGTCGATGCGCTCATTCTCAACGACCCCGTAACAGACCTGTTCAACCCCAATGTCATCCGCGCATCAGCCGGTGTTGTATTTAAAGTCCCCACAGTATCAACAACGCCCGAAAAGACACAGGCCTTTCTAAAAGCTCATTCAATCTCGTCCTACGGCACCACGCCCGATACGGAACAGCTACACTACCACGCAGACTTTGCAAAACCATGCGCGATTCTCATGGGCAGCGAGAAAGACGGTCTATCCAATTTTTGGATACAAGAGTGTGACCAGAAGATCCGTTTGCCCATGCACGGCCAAGCCGACTCCTTGAATGTTGGAGCCGCGACAGCAGCCGTTCTATACGAGGTCGTTAGACAGCGTTTATAAAAAAAAGGGGCTGTCCTAGCTAAGGGTTAGTGTTTAGTTGATTTATACCAGTGTT
>CALGUT010000492.1 GCA_937920335.1 uncultured Opitutales bacterium | reverse complement strand
CGGCCATAAACACCATCGCTCTATGAGTCGGTGCTGAGGCAGGCAGCACGTGGGCCAGTTTGAGCACCACTTTATCCGGACCTCCGCTCGCACCCGAAGCCCCCATAATTAGTGAGAAAACGAATGCGGTAATCACCGCCCCGATAACAAGGCCTAACGCGAGAAAGGAAGCTGATTTTTTATCCATGAATTGGTCTAAATGTGAAAGTTACACGGGTTGCTGTCGAAGACTATTTATTTATTCAGGATCGATAACTCAGGGAATCCCTCCCAATTTATATCCTGGAACTCTGTCTCGGGACCAAATGAGTGAAGAAAACTCAATATTCAAACTCATATTCTAATAGCCAATCCAACGGGTTCATTGTATCATCTTGGATGAGATTAACCTAAACGAAACCAATCTTTTCGATTTCAAAAAGATGACTATCAAAAAAACGATATCCTTATTTCTGTTTGTTTTATCTGCCTCTACGGTCAGTCCAGGAAGAACAGTTACAGTTACCGTAGATACCCAACAAACGGGCGCACCGATCAATCCATTCGTTTACGGACAATTCATTGAACACTTAGGTCGATGTATTTACGGTGGAATATGGGCTGAAATGCTCGAAGATCGAAAGTTCTATCATCCGATCACCACTACCTATAACCCCTACGGCGAAGGCAAGATTGGCGAATACCCTACTATTATAAATTCACCTTGGGAAATATTGGGTGACAGCGAGGGAGTTAGTATGGTCGAGGAAGATTCGTTTGTCGGCGATCATACTCCAGCTCTGAGGGAGGATTGTGGTATTCGTCAAAACGATCTAGCGATCGTGGCCGGGAAAACCTACACCGGCTATCTGTGGATAAAATCAAATGGATCTCACGTCGAAGTAAGTTTGGGAACTCACGAAGAAAGGGAATCCATTTCCTTTCAGGTGAATTCCGAGGACTACCAACTATTGAATTTTGAATTCTCAGCCGCCCCCGGTAGTAACGACGCTGATTTTGAGATTAGGGTCATTAAAGGAGAAGCTTTGATCGGTACAGTGTCATTGATGCCTTCGGATAATATAAGAGGAATGCGACGTGATACCATCGCCCTTCTTAAAGAATTGAACGCTCCCATCTATCGCTGGCCAGGCGGAAATTTTGTTAGTGGGTATGAGTGGCGCGACGGCATCGGGAACCGGGATCGACGACCCCCTCGAAAAAACCCGGCGTGGAGCGGTGTAGAGCATAACGACTTTGGCACCGATGAGTTCTTAGACTTTTGTAGAGAAATCAATACAGAACCTGCCATTGCCGTGAACACAGGTTTTGGAGATCCCCATTCGGCTGCAGAGTGGGTAGCCTATTGCAACGGAGATTCTGATACTCGAGGGGGAAGGCTAAGAGCAGTTAACGGACACACTCAACCCTACGAGATTCAATACTGGTGTGTAGGAAACGAAATGTTTGGCACGTGGCAGCTCGGCTACATGCAGCTGCACCACTACACCGAAAAGCACAACCGAACGGCTCGTGCAATGCGGGAGGTGGATGATTCCATAACTTTGATTGGCGTAGGTGCTATCGGCGGCATCAACCAGGAACACGACCCAACCGCAGCGGCGGCCAACCGAGGTTGGACTCGGGGTATGCTGGAATCCAGCGCACCATATATGGATTGGATTTCAGAACACTTCTACAGTGGCCGAGTTCCTTGGGATGATTCCGGTAAGCTTGAAACGATCGAACACGTTCAGCTATTGAAAACTAGTATCCGGAATATCGTCGATCAACACCGAAGACTACAACCGTCTATTCCGAACCTAAACGGACGAATAGTACCTATCGCAATGGACGAATGGAATTACTGGCACCGAGACTATGTTTACGGAGAGTTGGGATGCATCTATGATCTCGCAGATGCTCTCGGAGTAGCAGCCGGTTTACATGAATACTTTCGAAACAGCGACATAATCGCCATGGCTAATTACGCGCAAACGGTAAATGTCATCGGTTGTATTAAGACTTCAAAGACAGCCGCTGAATTTGCCACCACGGGTTTAATCCTGAAAATGTACCGCACATACTTCGGCAACATACCGCTCAATATTGTCGCAAATCATGAACCTTACGACCTAAGCATAGCGCTGACTGAAGATCGCAAATCAGTAACCATCGGTGTCGTAAACCCCACCGATGAATCAATCCTTGTAAACCTCGAACTCATTGGGGGCATCCTAAATACAGAAGGGACTTCGCATTCAGTTAGTGGACGAGAACGTGGCTCCCACAACCGACCAGGATTTCCTCGCGAGGTCGACATGACAACCGTTCAAAACGTCGATTTGAGCCATGGCTTAGCTGTACCCGCGCTAACGAGCAGTCTATTCGTTGTTGGTTTCAAATAACCTACACGCATTGAAATAAATTCAACTAATATGAGATCAGTAATACTTATCCGATTAGTAGCCCTGACCGTTCTACTGTATCCTTTATCGGAGTATATTCAAGCCGAAGATGGCTATCGTTTGTGGCTTCGCTATGAGCCGATTACTGATGCAAACATACGCGCGTCTTATCTAAAAGTCTTGGGAGATATCGAATGCGATCTTTCAGAGCGCAGTCCACAACTAACCAGCGCAGTTGAAGAATTGAGAATGGGCCTGGATGGCTTAATAGGTGATAGGGCTGGATCTGAAGCGCCCTCGATATGGTTAGGAATACAACAAAACATAACTAACAAGACTCGCTCGAATCTCGAAAATGAGCTCCGGGATCTTGGCAACGAGGGATACTTGGTCAAGGAGATCCAAGAAGACCCTGAACGCAAGATCATCATTACCGGAAACACAAACAAGGGAGTCCTATATGGCGTATTTGTTTTCCTGAGACACTTGCAAATGCACCGCCCAATCGAGGGCATGAACCTGTCAAGTTCCCCAAAAATCAGCAATCGCCTTTTAAACCATTGGGACAACCTCACCCAAACGGTAGAGCGAACCATGGCCGGCTCCTCAATTTGGAACTGGTTCGACCTGCCCTACTATATTGAACCCCATTACACAGACTACGCGCGCGCATGCGCATCCATCGGTATCAATGGAACTGTCCTAACGAACGTCAATGCAAACGCCACGGTTCTCCAACCACAGTTTCTTGAAAAAGTCGCCGCATTGGCCGACACATTTCGGTCCTATGGGATACGTGTTTACCTGACCGCCCGATTCAGTGCACCCATCGAAATTGGTGGATTGAGAACTGCCGATCCTCTGGACCCTCAAGTCCAGGCCTGGTGGAACGAGAAGGCTAATGAAATATACTCATACATACCTGACTTCGGAGGTTTTCTTGTAAAAGCGAATTCCGAAGGCCAACCGGGACCGCAGAATTATGGACGCAACCATGCAGATGGAGCCAATATGTTGGCGAGAGCCCTTGAACCTCACGGAGGAATTGTCATGTGGCGGGCATTTGTATACGACTTCGAGGTAAAGGAAGACCGTCATAAACAAGCCTATACAGAGTTTACACAACTTGATGGGCAGTTTCTTCCGAATGTGCTCCTTCAGATCAAGAACGGTGCTATCGATTTCATGCCACGGGAACCATTTCACCCCCTATTCGGGGCAACCCCTCATACTCCTCAAGCCCTCGAATTACAAATTACCCAGGAGTATATGGGTGGTGACGTTCACCTGGCATATCTGGCACCCATGTGGAAGGAAACTCTCAACGCTGATACCTTTGTCAGCGGAACTGGATCCACCGTGGGGAGAGTAATTGATGGCAGCCTATTTGCTTATAAACACAGCGCTATAGCGGGTGTATCCAACGTAGGTAACGAAAGAAACTGGACGGGACATCCGATGGCAGCCGCAAACTGGTATGCCTTTGGTCGCCTTGCCTGGGACCACGAGATTAGATCTGAATCTATCGCCGAAGAGTGGACTAGAATGACTTTCAACAATGATCCCGAATTCGTGGAATCCGTAAAAGATCTACTCCTGAGCTCACACCCAGCCGTCGTCGACTATTCGATGCCGTTGGGCCTACACCACATCATGGCAGCAGGCCATCACTATGGACCGGGTCCTTGGCACGATCAAGGACGACCCGATTGGACCTCCACCTATTACCATCAGGCCGATGAAGTCGGCATAGGTTTTGATAGGACCCAAAGCGGTTCGAACGCCTTGGAACAATACTCTCATGAAGTGGTTAAGAAATGGGGTGACCCTCAACAGATTGAGGAAGAATATCTTCTTTGGTTTCACCATATCTCATGGGAGTTCACCATGCCATCGGGTAATTCTCTCTGGGATGAGCTCTGCCTACGCTACCAACGGGGAGTCAACGAAGTCGCTAAGTGGGAGAAACAATGGGAGAGATTGAGAACGAAAGTAGACCATCAACGGCATGCCAGGATAACGGCACTTTTGAAGCGTCAACACCAGGATGCCATTTTCTGGAAAGATGCATGTCTCAGCTATTTCCAGACATTCAGTAAACGACCGATTCCGAATGGTGTCGAAAAACCCGCTCGCAACTTGGAGTATTACATGAACTTCAAGCTTCACCATGTCCCTGGCGATCCTGCGGAACAATGGTAAGCACTGATAGAGCCAGAATTCAGAAGCCAGCGAAATAACTTCGCTCTAACCACTACGGCAGGACCGCTTCGAGTAACCCCTCGCGCCAAGTATTCGCCTTCAGATCATAAAGCCCAAAACTTGCACAAAACTCCCAATAGCTAGTGCTCATTCCCAGTCGTCTCGCTTCATCAGACACAAAAGACGTCCATCGAATTCTCGATTCCATGTCCACCGCTTCGTAGACACCATACTCTCCCATAAACAAAGGACGATCGTGTTGTTTGGCGTAATCCACGGCTATGGAAAAGTCCTTCCTTACCGCCGCTTTTTCCCGATCGGTGCCCAGCCATTTGATACCCGACAGGTCTCTAAACCTGGGCTCAGACCAAGGAGTACTCTGGTGCGTGAACTGATGAGGTGAGTAATAATGAAATGTCACGATCAGGCGGCGATCGTCTTCCGGAAGTTTTAACTGAGGCAGCCAGTCAACATTGTTCCAATTCGGAGACCCCAGTATAACGATTCTGTGCGGGTTCGATTCACGGATGACGGCAAGCGCTTGAGGGATGAGCGAATTCCACTCATCCGTTTTCAGATTCGTATTTGGCTCGTTGAGCACCTCAAAGAATACGGATTCAGGGAGGTTCTTAAATCGGACCGCGATCTGTTTCCACAGCTCAAGAAATCGCTCTGTATGCTGAGCGGGCGACTCAAACAACTCACTATAATGATGGACGTTTACTACAGCCGCCAAATCGTTCTTTAGGGCCTGATCTATCGCCCACTCTACTCGCTGAAAGAAGGATTCCAGAATCGTATACGGCTGAGAATCCTTCGCGTGATTCGACCACCGAACGGGAATTCGAACGGAATCGAAGCCCACCTGCTTTACCAGCTCGAAATAACGCTCCTCCAAAACAACCCCCCAATCGCCTTCACTCGGTGCGTCTAGAGCATTTCCCAGATTCACACCCGTCCCTAGCAATCGATTGAGTTCATGAGCATCTTTTGCCTGCATCGAACCTAGCCCGAATGAGACAATCAACAGCCAAAAGAGAACACCCAGACCTGTTAGGTTCACACTACACATAATCCTAGATGTAGGAATTTCGAACG
>CALGUT010000491.1 GCA_937920335.1 uncultured Opitutales bacterium | reverse complement strand
ACATATTTTCATCCTAGATTGCTTTCTTAGCTAGGACAGCCCCAAAAATTATTCATCTATTTCTAAGAAAACCGGCGTATCAGGTGTTAGCTCGGTATATGATAACCCCCAACACTGATAACACATGCCACCGGAGGTAGCCACAGACAGCCAGTGGGCTTGGGTGCGGGACGCGATGGATGCCCATCAATCTGCGCTGATACGTTACGCCCAGAGTATACTCCACGATGGAGAACAGGCCCGGGATGCCGTGCAAGAAACGTTCATTAAGCTCTGTAAACAGACTCCGGAAGCCGTTCGTGACCACCTCGCACCCTGGCTCTTCCGCGTCTTGCGTAATCAGTGTCTCAATATGCTAAGAAAGGAAAAACGCATGACACACTTCGACAATCCGGACGCCATCGATGTCCAGCAAAACCCGGCCCAAAGCCATCCGCAGGAACAGCGAAAGAAGGAGATGATCACCTCGCTCTTTGAACTGGTTAACACCCTACCCAACCGCCAACGCGAGCTCGTTCTGCTAAAATTCCAGCAGGACTTCAGCTACCAGGAAATCAGCGAGGTCACTGGCCTCACCGTCAGCAACGTCGGCTACATCCTACACCAAGCCATCCGCTCCCTCAAAGACGCTTGGCAAAACCTCGAAACCTCTAAAACAGGAGGAAACGCATCATGAAACCTTTAGATCCGAACGACCCACGATTCACTGCCAAAGCCCTGGGAGAAAACGAACCCCAGGACATTCACCAGGATGCCAATAAGGAATTCGATTCTCTAGTCGAATTTGCGGACACATTGAAGTCCGAACTCCAAACACACGATACCCAGGACGCTCTAACCGAAGAACAAAAAGAACGCGTCCGCAAAGCCATCGAACCGCAAGAAAAGAAGCTGTTGAAGTTCCCGATGTGGATCAACGCGGTAGCGGCCTGTCTCATTTTAGGTATGGTCGGGATTGTCTCGTTCAAGATTCTAAATAACAAACCCGAAACCCTATTGAACGAAGGAGTCGACCCGTTCAGACTAGGGACTTTAGGCCCTCAACCCTCATCTATAACGCGCAAGGACTCGGACTTTGCTGGAATAGATGGCGAAGTAACGGAGATGGAACCCTCAGAAATTGAGGCACCGAAGGCAGCTTCACTCGATGATTCCCAAATAGAAGCACAAATCAGACAGTCGGCCACAGGTATCGCCCGCAATGAACAGAGACTATTAGACACTGTCCGTAAACGGAACGAAGATGATGAGATATTTGAGCTTTCTCCATTCGCAACCGAGGCCAACACAGAGGGAGGAAATCTGGCGTCCAGCACGTCGATTGGTAGCCGAATAGAAACAGACAGCAACGACGTAGAAGAGAGTATTTCTGTTGTGACTAAAGAAATCATGGAAGATGTTGGCGGGACGCCTGAGATTCTTTCGTTTGGAAGAGCTAGCAAACCGACAGGAACAACGGCAAACTTGCCGGATCAAGAACAAATGAGAACTACAATCAGCTCTGAAAAGAAGATGATTGAAGACCATTACTCAGTTAGACCACGACCGGCTACGTCCCCCGTATCCCCCTCTATTGATGAACAGGAAACCTGGAACCGTGAGGCCTATGACCGCATCATTGAAAACGCCTTCAAAAGTCCCAAGGACCATGCACTGTCAACCTTCTCAATTGATGTGGATACGGCCTCCTACGCCAATATGCGGCGCTATATCAACAACGGAAGTCTACCGCCTCAGGATGCCGTTCGGATTGAGGAACTGGTCAATTACTTCACCTACGATTATGAAGGCCCTAAGAATGAAACGCCTTTTGCTGTCCATGTAGATTCTGCAAGCGCTCCATGGAATACAGAACATCGTTTGGTAAGAATAGGACTGCTAGCCGAGAAAATAGATCTATCGGAGCGACCTCAAGCCAACCTTGTCTTCTTGATCGATGTGTCCGGATCCATGAGTGACCAGAACAAGCTTCCCCTGGTTCAACGAGCGATGAATCTACTTGTCGACCAAATGGGAGCCGAAGATCGGATTGCAGTCGTCGTCTACGCCGGAGCATCTGGATTGGCGCTGCCCTCCACAACGGCCAACAACAAGGAGACGATCCAGCACGCGATCACCAACTTACAGTCGGGTGGTTCGACAAACGGCGGAGCTGGAATCGAACTTGCCTACTCCGTTGCACAGAAGCACTTCATCGACGGTGGTATCAACCGGATCATTCTTTGCACCGATGGGGATTTCAATGTCGGCACCACCGACCGCGGTAGTCTGACTCGGCTAATCGAGGAAAAAGCCAAGACCGGAGTTTTCTTCTCAGCTCTCGGATTCGGTAACGGCAACTACCAGGACGCTACCATGGAAGAGCTTTCCAACAAAGGGAACGGCAACTATGGCTATGTCGACACCTTCAAAGAGGCCCGCAAGGTCTTCGTCGATGACATGCTCGGCACCCTCTTCACCATCGCCAAGGACGTGAAGATTCAGGTCGAGTTCAATCCAGCCAAAGTCGCTCAGTACCGGCTGATCGGATACGAGAATCGAATCCTGGCAAAAGAGGACTTCAATGACGACACGAAGGACGCCGGAGAAATCGGAGCAGGTCATACCGTTACCGCCCTCTACGAAGTCATTCCCACCGGAGTGAGCTCGAAACCTACGCCCTCCGTGGACCCCCTCAAATACCAAGCCTCCGCCATCTCTGAAATCCGAAGCGAAAGCGACTCCCGTGAAATGCTGACCGTCAAGCTCCGCTACAAACAACCCGATGAGGATGTCAGTCAGCTGATCGAACAACCGTTTGTGGATTCTTACGCAACATTCGGAAACGCATCCAACGACTTAAGATTTGCCAGTTTGGTTGCGGCCTTCGGCATGCGGCTTCGCCAGTCGGAGTTCGCAGGCGAGATCACGCTCGAGGAAATTCGTATAGCGGTTGAGAAATCGCTCGGCAACGACCCACGGGGGCTGCGCTCTGAATTTCTTGAGCTGATAGAAAAAGCTACGCCGCTGTTACCAAAAGAAGACTAGAAAATACACCTCGCCCAAAAGCCCGGCCGCTTTATGTGTCCGGGCTTTTTGACACTTACCATTAACTGGCCTTTAGCTTATCGACCAGCTCATCCAGTCCTTGCTCGATGGATACAGCCGGCTGATAGCCTAGATTGTTACGAGCAGAGGTAATATCAAAGAAATGATCTTTCGCCAATTCAGTCGCAACAAAACGGGTCATAGGAGGTTCACCTTTCAGACGAAGCGTTTTCCAAACTCCTTCCATTACAGCACCCACGCGGTAGGCTGCTGTTAAAGAAATCTGCTTCTCCACTTTGGAAATCCCCAGGCGATCCAAAAGCCCATTGATCCAGTCCCAAAGAACCACCGGTTCACCCTGAGTTATAAAATAAGGCTGTCCGCAGCTCTCGATTCGCTCTAAGGCCACCTGAGCACGCAACTGTGCTTCCGCCGCATTTTCAACGTGTACAATATCCACCTTGTTGGTTCCATCGCCGACAATACGAAGCTTACCAGACTTAGCGCGAGCAATCACACGTGGGATCAAATGGTTGTCGCCAACGCCCCATATTAAATGAGGACGCAGAGCGATTGTGCGAAGCCCTGAACCGTCCGGCACATTCGCTTCGAGAACTTCTTTCTCTGCCAACATCTTGGTGTGCGCGTAGTGGCACAGCCAATTCTCGCCGTAAGGTTGGTTTTCATCGACGCCTTGAAAGGCTTCTCCATTAAAAACTACGCTCGGTGTACTGGTGTAAACCAGGCGATCAATCCCCAACTCTTTACAGGCGTTAAGTACGTTGCGCGTACCCACTACATTGATCTGGTAGTAATCTTCCCAGGTGCCCCATACGCCCGCTTTAGCAGCGATGTGCTGAATCACATCCACTCCCCTAGCAGCCGCGCGCACGATTTTCGCATCTCGAATATCGCCCTGAATAACATCGACACCCGCAGCTTTCAGGTCTGGTTGTTCGGACCGTCCAAGCACTCTTACTGTGTAACCTTTTTCTAAAAGCTTATTCACTACATAGCGGCCGAGAAATCCTCCGCCGCCTGTAACCAAAATCTTCATATACCTTTGTGTGACTATTTTTTTGAGGAATGCCACGAAAAATTTAGGTTTCGGTGGCATCTATTCTCTCTCATTCTACCTATCACATTTTATACGCCTTCTATTCACCTCGTTTTTCATTTTTTTATGAAACGACTAACGCTCCTATGGATCCTCGTGATCCCTTTATTCATCGGCCTATCAGGGTTGTTTGTGCAGAATGGGAATGCATTCCCCCACATTTTCTCAGTCGAAAAAATCACCATCTTCGGGCTTTGTACAACCGTCCACTCTATAGAAACGATCATCCCAGGAGGACACCGCTAGGCTTTAGTCAACTGTGAAGAGTACATTAGTATACCAGTGCTCAAAGAACCATTCAGCTACATCGGGGCGGTGAACCAGTTCGGGGATCATACGCGGCATCGGTCCTCCCTAGACACAGGGATGATTTCAATCACAGATCCAATCATCACCCTCTATGCAGATCAGTACCTCCTCGATGACTTCAATGACGATCTGGAAAACTCAATCCGCGACGACAACTGGCAGGATACGCTTCGCAGAGATTCTTTAGAATACTGGGAACTGGCACTTACTCATACGGGGGAGGCAGCCCTAGTAACTTACCTTAGGTCTGGAGCCTACACCGCACCCTTAAGTTTAAACGGCGGATCAGGCACAGGAGTCGTGGAAGTCTACATTGCACCCTTAGACTTGCTACCCGAGCAAGATTGAGCCACCCACTCAATTCAGTCTTACATCCCCTTTTCGAATTCCTTCTTGAGAACGAATCTATGGATCTTGGCATTGTGCCTAACATCAACCGGAAACGCCTTTTTGAAAAACACCTGCTTTATCTTGCTAGCCGGAGAATCCTTTGGAACTGCCTCGATCAACTGTCTGCTCCACGCCGATTGTGCAGCTCTGGATTCCGGCCACTGACCCACCTCCGGTTCGATCACGATCGCAGGAATCTGTTTGCCAGAATCTCCCAAACCAATCAGAGCTGAGCGAAACACGCCGTCCTGTTGATTGAAAAATGCCTCTACCGGATCCGTGAAGAGGACACCTTCCGCGCTTCTTACGCGCTCAACCACCCGTCCACAAAACCACAAATTTCCGTCGGCATCCAAGTGCCCAGTGTCTCCCATTCGATGCCAGACCTGATCCCTGTCAAAAATTTTCGCAGCCAGCGTCGCCTCTTTCAGTTGATCATACGCCTTCGTGACGACGGGACCCTTAACCAGGATCTCTCCCACTTCGCCGATAGGAAGCTCATCAACACTCGCCAAACTGATAATCGGGCCTTCATGAATCGCGATCACCTTTGCTTCGACTTCATCAACCAGTTTTCCGACACAGGTACCGGCTCCATGATTGGTTTTTTGCATCGTCTCCTCAAGTATCCGTTTTCCGGATATGGAACTCACGGGTAACGACTCCGTCGCGCCATAAGGCGTATGAATTTCCCCATTCACGATCACCTTTTTGAAAGCGTCTATAAGACTTGGAGAAACAGGAGCTCCTGCCATGAGGACCCGTTTAATAGTAGGAAGTGTAATTGAATGCTCCTCACAATACCGACAGATTTTAGTCCACAATACCGGAGATCCGAATGAGCTAGTTACTTTGTTTTGCAGGATGGCCTGGACAATATTCTTAGGATCGACAGACGCGGGTCGACTCGGATCCATTTCCGGAACAACTGTGGTCATTCCAAACGCAGGATTGAACAACGCAAATACCGGGAGCATTGGCAGATCGATCTCTCCTCGCTCGATGCCATAGGTCTTTCCAATCAACCTAATCTGTGCATCGAACATCCCATGCTCGTAGAGCACACCCTTGGGTGCTCCTGTAGAACCGGAGGTAAATAAGATAGCCGCGAGGTCGTCCGGCTGCGTCGCTACCAATACCGCATCCTCTGATGCACGCATGAGCGATTTCTCGAATCTGGATCCAACCTTCAGTCGAATCTTTACCGACCTGAAACTGTTCCAGAAAATGCGGCACAACCCCATCGCGAGTGGAATCCCGATCAATGCAGTGGGTTGAGTACGTTTCACGCAGGCCAGAAAACTTTTTACCCCCATCCCGGGATCGATAACAACAGGAACCGCGCCCAGTTTGAACAGCGCAAACGTAATCAAGATTAGCTCTAAGCCCGGACGGACCGCGAGTTGAACCCGCATCCCTTCCTCAATACCTTTTGCCCGCAAGAGATTCGCGCAGCGGTTGCTCAATGTCTCCAGCTCAGAAAAGCTCAGGCTACGGTATTGAATCTGTTCGCCTTCCCATCCGAGTGGAATTTTCAAGGCACAATCATCCGGCTTGGCTGAAGCGGATTGAGGAAGAAACCTGGCGACGTTGAAACTCATGACATACTTAACTAAGTTTATGGTCGTAGAGCCCGCAAATAGGGCTGGCAACGGAAAAGCTCAAAGCTTGACCGACCCCAGGAAACGTGGCTTTTTACCCCACTTATGCCGACAGACCCATCAAATAATCCAACCATGGATGACATCATTTCTCTCTGTAAACGGAGAGGGTTCATTTTTCAATCTTCCGAAATCTACGGAGGTATAAATGGATTTTATGACTACGGCCCGCTGGGTGTAGAGCTCCGCAAGAATATCAAGGACGCCTGGTGGCAAGACATGGTCCACGGCCGAGAGGACATCGTGGGACAAGATGCGTCGATCATCATGCATCCGAACGTGTGGAGAGCTTCGGGACACGTAGATAGTTTTTCCGACCCCATGGTCGATTGTAAGGAATCCAAGTTGCGCTACCGCGCTGACCACCTCCTGTGGGCACCCGTCATCGTCGGAGCCGACACGATTGGATATGTTTCAACCCTAGAAGGACCAGAAGCTCAAGCCGACGCTGAGAAGAAAGCGGATACATTGAAACGCAAAGCCGCCATTCAAGGCGACATCGCGCCGATCGAACTGAAAGAATATCTGGACGCCACTCCAGAACTCTACGAGCTCATTCCCTCTCCCGCAACGGGCAAACCGGGCTCACTCACTCCTCCGAGAGAGTTCAACATGATGTTCCAAACCTACGTAGGAGCCCTAAAGGACGACTCGTCTGTTGCTTACCTTCGCCCAGAGACCGCCCAAGGTATATTTACCAATTTCAAAGCTATTCTGGATACCGCTCGGGTAAAAATCCCTTTCGGGATCGCTCAAATCGGTAAGGCGTTTCGCAACGAGATCACTCCGAAAAACTTCATCTTTCGCTCCCGCGAATTCGAACAAATGGAAATCGAATACTTCATCGAAGCTGACGAGGATGCTTGGGAGAACTACTACAACGAATGGATCCAAACCCGAATGGCTTGGCACAAAACCATCGGGCTAAAAGAAAGTCGTTTGAGCACCCACGTTCACCCGAAGAATAAGCTCGCTCACTACTCACGCGCTTGCACGGACATCATGTTCGAATTCCCATTTGGTGTGCAGGAGCTTGAAGGTATTGCCGCCCGAGGTAACTACGACCTGACTCAACACCAGGAACACTCCGGCAAATCCATGGAATATTTCGACGATGTAAAACGTGAAAAATATATCCCTCATGTGATCGAGCCGTCACTCGGTGTGGACCGTACGTTACTGGCAGTCCTTTGCTCCGCCTACACGGTCGAAGAGGTGGAAGGGGAAACCAGAAACGTTCTTAAGTTTGCGCCGCGCATCGCACCGATCAAGGTAGCGATCCTTCCCCTGATGAAGAACAAACCGGAGATCGTAGAGATGTCCAAGCGGATCTATAAGAACCTAGCACGCCGGCACAATGTATTCTACGATCAAGCGGGTGCTATCGGACGCCGCTACCGCCGTATGGATGAAGCTGGTACTCCATTTTGTATCACCGTTGACTTTGATTCTCTGGAAGATGGGACCGTCACCTTGCGGGATCGTGATACTATGGAACAGATCCGCATTCCAGAAGCAGAAGTCGCCGCGTTCATCGACGACAAAGTCTACAACTAATTTTGGCAAACCGTTGATGGCCGGGTTCGAAAGAGCCCGGCCTTTTTGTTGCACCGCTTTTAGAATCAGTAAAAACTGACTTTCTACCCTGCCTAATATGAATAGCATCTTGTCTTTAACGATCACGACGATCGCCGCCACTTCACTCATAGCTTCCCTCGTTTCTGCTCAGCCGCTCCCATACAGTCGCGGAGAAGTCTTATTTGAGGACAATTTTAACAGCCTCAGCAATTGGGTCGTTGAACAGATGCCGGGCGGGACAGTAACCATCGAAGATTCGAAACTGGTCATCGATGACCCGAAGGGCTGCACGGTCTGGTTTAGACACAAGCTGGACTCGCCCGTAATCATTGAATACGAGGTTACCATGATTCAAGCAGGTGGTCCAAACGATGATGCCCGCGACCTTAACTGCTTCTGGATGTCCATCGATCCCCGTTACCCAAATGACATTTTTCGAGACACTCACCGAACGGGACAGTTTCGAACTTACGACAACCTGAGGCATTATTATGTGGGATACGGAGGACATCGAAATACTCAGACACGTTTCCGTCGCTACAACGGTCTCGGCGAACGTCCTCTGCTTCCTCAGCACGATTTGAGCAGAGCCGAGTATATGATCACACCCAATAAGAAGAAGCAGATTCAAATAGTTACGATCGGTAATCGCACGCAATATATCCGAGACGGTGACGTCATATTCGACTTCACGGATGATGAACCCTACTCGGACGGTTGGTTTGCTTTTCGCACGGTCAGCAACCACATGACCGTAGAGAACTTCACGGTTACACGGCTCATCCCCGGAGTGGGCGTTGATCTCAATCCTCCTTTGATGCGCCTTGGTGCCTACGATGATGGTCACGTTGTTCGACAGATATCTGCAGGAACTGCCCCTTCGATGCATGCCTATATGGACATCTGTCCAGAAAGCCCCGACGCAACGCACGTAACTTATTTTGAATTTGAAAATGAAGTTCCTGGCTGGGGGCGCGTCGTGGTTGCGAACCGCGACGGTAGCGACCCCCGCTACGTGTCAGGCCAGGTGCGAGGCGGAGACCACGACGGTACACGCCAACAGTGGCTCGACAACGATCACCTTATATTTGGCATCGAAGACGAGGCTTGGTCGATCATCGTCAATGTTAACGACAACACCTCTCGAAAGGTTGAAGGCTCGATCGGAATGGTATCGGAGACAAACGGGTATGGCCTGACTCACAATAACTACCCGGCCAGCCGATATAAGGGGCCCGATCGTAAAGCGTCGGAAGTGATGATCATGGACCTGGATGCAGGCACAACTCGGGTCCTACTTAACCGGGATGAAATGGTGCCTATGCATCCGCGAAAGGACATCATCGAAGACCCTCAGTGGAAAGGCTTAGGCGTATTCAAACACCCAAAGTGGTCCCCTGATGGCAAACAGTTCTTCTGGGTCTACATGCTCGAGAAAAAGGGCACCAACACGAAACTCGTTAAGTCTGCATTGCTCGCCGACTCCGATGGCGGCGCTATTCGCTATGTCACAGAAATCGGCCAACACGCCATGTGGTCGGGAAACGATGCGCTATTGTCTTATATAAGACCCGAGGGCTTTCACATTACGGACAATCCCTCCGGACAACATGTGATGATTCACCCGATCAACGGAGAACCTGACTATCCTTTAATTCCGAATGCGCTCGGAATACATGGCTCTCTCAATCCGAAGGGCGACCTGTTCGTAACTGACATATTCGATTGGCCGGAAAAAGGGGCGCACGCTGTTCTCATGTATGACGTTGCTTCGGGCAACTACCGCGAGCTGGTTCGCATGCGAGCCGAACCAGATGACCCCAAAAACTCGATGCACCCCCACCCCGTCTGGTCGCGTGATGGAAATGGCATTTACTTCAATGGTTCTGACACAGGTGAACGTCGCCTCTACTACATCGACTTAACAAACTACTCGTTCCGAGCGGTCCAGAAGCGATAAAAAAAGGCCGAACCCCAAAGAGTTCGACCTTTAGAAAAGTAAAGTAACGTTAATCGCCTAGAAGAAGCGAATCGGCTTGGATGTTTGCTCCTCACGCATTTTCTCGTGCTCTTCGTCAGAACAGCCGCGGTCAGTCGGAACAGCTACATCGGCGTCGTTTTGACCCACCAACTTGTTGGAAACCATGTAAGCTTCAACTTCTTCACCGCTTACGTCAGCGAGCATAATGCCATCGATCTCCACGCAAGGAGAGAGTGGCTGACCCGACTTACGTACCATTTCAGCGTAATTTTCAGCTGAGTTGATGATATCAATATCTTCGTATTCTAGGCTGTGCTTCTGCATGATTGCGCGCACTCCCATGCTCCATCCACACTGTGGTTTTAAATAAGCTTTAATATTCATAATCGTTCTCTGGGTTGGAATTTCAGGTATTTACTATTGGGAAGAGGATCTAAAAAGCCCCGTATTTCAAGACAAGAACCAAATAAAGAGCTCACCGGACATCAGACGGAAGACGGCGGACTTGATTAATCATCCGGGTATAGCCCTGTTGAAGCTGTTTCACCGTCGTAGGTTGCCCAACCAAAACTGTCTCAGCCGGCACAAAATTATCCACATGGACGGCATACTCCTTGTTGACCAATACCCCGAGAAAATCACCGCTCTTGCTAAACATCATACTCGATTTGCGCGGCGAAAACTCCCCCATGAGCCGGTTGATGAGACGACTATCGATCTGGAAGTGTTCAGGCGTCTTCGTATCTAGCTTGAAGGGCGCATCCCCATAACTCTTGTTTTTCGGATCCACCAGCACTGCAACCGGAAACTTTAGTGGATCCGTGGCCAAGTAGAATGGCTCAACATCCAAATACTCTGACCACTCCCGTTGCAGTGGAACTACTATTATTCGGCTGTCGAGTGATAAGAAATCCAATCTTCGCAGGGGATAAGTGCGGCGCCCCAGACGTATGTCTCCTCTCAGATTCAATGAAGTGTTTCGAAGGTCGTTTTCTGACAAATCCAGATCATCCCAGGAAAAGACAGCTTTAAGGTCCAGACCGTCGGATACTACAACCGGCGTGACAGAAACGATCCGCTCATCACCACCTCTACGTGTTGATTTCTGATAACGGACATCAATAGTCACTCCGCTCCCAATAAAGTCCGAGAAGATCTCGTTCGCATTGCGTGGTTGCGCACTCCGAACTTCCTCAGCGATCTGCGTCAAACGCTCTGTCTGTGCATTTACGCCTTCGGTGAGCTCCGTGGCCAATTGAGAGGCATGCTGCTGAAGTCGCTGGTTCTCATCGCGTACAATCGTCACCTCGGACTTCACCTGCTCTAGATTCTCTCTCACCAACCGGCTCTCGGCTTCGGCTAATTGCAGCTGGGTATCGAGCACTTGGGCTTTCTGTTCAGCCAATTGCTGGGCGGCTTCCAATTCCTGCTGACGCTTTTCAGCCTGGGCAATTGCTTCCTGTTTCGCCTGAAGCTCTTTCTGGAGATCCTCCATTTGCCGAAGCTTTCGGTCAGCCTCACGACGTTCTTCTTCAAGCACGTTATTGAGCTGTTTTACATCGGCCTCTTTCTCTTCGATGACAGCGATCCGTTCTTTGAGGTTCGCCTCCAGCTCCGCCTTGGCCTTGGCCAAAGTCTCACGCTCTTCCTTTGTTAATTGTAATTCCTCGTCACGTGTCTCAAGCGCCTCCTTCGTTTCTTCAAGGTTACTGGAAGTCGTTTCTAACTCTTTCTGCGTAGTCTGGAGAGACGCCGCCATATTTTCAGCCGACTCCTCTTCCAGTTCGAGTGATAATTTAAGGACCTCTATAATATCCTCCTGTGCCTGAATAGGATCTTCCGACAATACCTCTTGCTCCACTTGATCTTCTTCGGGCGTGTCGAAGCGGGCCAGAGCCAACAGGCTCAACAGCAGAAAATCACAAATGACTAGTAGTAATGTTTTGTTCATGACTCCTTATGCACGATCATAAGCAGGCTCTTTCGAAAGGGGCGTACGTGAAACACCTTGAGCAGCGCCACAAATATAATGCCGAACAAGGTCGAAGAGTAGGCGGCCATCAAACTGGCTTGAACCACACCGATGGCGAGGAAGATCAATGAGAGAACAGTCCCCGTAAGTCCCAAGTAGAGTCCGCTATCGAAAAGCTGGTCCTCGTTTTGAATGAGCTCCAATTTTAGGGTTGGCGAACCATCCATCTTTCGGATTTCGGTAAGCTTAATTAGCCCTGCCATATAGACGGCGATTTGCATGAGGAAGAAGATCGAAATGGTGATGATTGTGATCTGGTCCATGGTATCTGTTCGTTCAGTTGGAGTGAATAGGGATTCTACGGTATCCTGAAACGCCCACTCAAGTCGAACCTCGGGTTGGGGAGTTTGACTTGTCCGGAATACTCCGGGTTCCGTTATCAGGATAATTAAAAAAGAAAGGATCAAGGTTAGAGTGACCGTCCTTAGAATATCCACCACAACCGGCGGCTTTCGCTCACGCTTGAAGGTATGGAATAACAAAGGAAAAGCCTGAATCCAAAAGGCAGTCAGGCAAAACGCAGATAACGCGGTCAACAGCCCCTTGATGACCAAAAAAGAAGCGGGATTGTGTGACGCTGGAACCAGAATCGTAGGATTGTTCAATAACCACGGAAGCTTTTCAGCCCAGCGAAGTCGGGCAGCCGGACGCTCAACCTGTTGCATTTGCTGAATAAGGTAGTCCAGAGCTCCCTGCCCATAACTGAGAGCGAGTCCAACATCCTCCAACCCTTCTTCCTTATACGTATCCAAATACTGGATGACAGATTCAGCGCTCTCCATTTCAACAATCGCCGTGTAGATCCAACTGAACTTCGCGTCATTATTTCTAGCATAAGCTGCCACTTTTTCGAGTAGCTCAGTATCCTCTATAAATGGAAGAAAAGAAACCAACTGATTCCAATTCATACGCTTTCCCAACGAAAATAAGGCGAAATATATTCTCTCAAGATCGGATACCGCATAGGCATCGGAAATATTATCCGCCAGTGTTCTCACGTCAGCCGCTACTTTCGGAGAAAAATGGTTTCCCTGTATCAAGAGGGCACTTAATAGAATTGTCGCTTCCAATGGCTGCCCCGCTGCAGAATAAACGGGCATAAACTGTCTCGTCCCTGCCATTTCACGAGTAGCGACAACCGCCTTTACCGACGTGCTACGCGAATTGTCCAAAAATGACAATAAGGTCGCCCGTGTTTGGGAAGGAATTAAGTTTGGTATTAACTCCCTTCGGGTAGAGGCTCGTAGCTGAGGATCAATCCGCAGGATCTGATCGAAATAAATATCCGGCCCACCCGTAATAGCGTATTCTGGAAACAACTCTTCCGCCTTTGCCACACTGTTTCGTACTAACTCTGTGTCACCGACTTCCAGAGACTCAGCGGCATCCAAAAAGATAGACGCCACACCGAGATGATCCAACTGGACCTGATTCGCAGCGGAATCCACCAGGCTAGGGGTCTCCTTCCCAAGTACCTCCAACAACTGGCTGTTAATGAGCTGCCAATAAACAGGAACCGACCATCCTAGAAATCCCAATACGAGGGAAAGAAGCAGGAAAACGAATGGACGAAGCATGGATAGTTTAAGGGATTCGGGAAACTGTGAACAAGACTCCTCGATAACTCAATCGGCGATTTGGACTCCCCATCAGGACCGTGTAATGGGCCCGTTGTTCATAGAATTTCGTCAGTTGAGCTGATGACTCGACATGATAGGAAAAAATGATACCTAAGATTATCAAGATCATGTCATTGCGCGTAACCCAATATAACGAGCCGATCCTGAGAGAACCCGGTGAAGAGATAGAAGTCTTCGATGACACACTCGCAGAGCTGTGCGACGATATGGTTGACGCCATGTACGACAGCGAAGGAATTGGTTTGGCTGCACAGCAGATCGGGAAGGCTCTACAACTCTGCGTCATTGATGTTCCACAAAGCCGTGATAGCGACTTTCAGTTTACGCTTGATGGTAAATCCCCTCCCGCTGAATTGATCATGCCCATGGCCTTGATCAATCCGAAGATTGAAGTCCTACCGAGCTTAGAAACCGTTTACGAGGAAGGCTGCCTCTCGTTCCCAGGCATCAATGGCAACGTTCGAAGACCTGATAAGATTCGAGTCAGCTTTAAAGATCATCAAGGCGATTCCCATGTGATGGAATGTAACGGACTGCTAGGCCGCTGCGTTCAACACGAGGTCGATCATCTGAATGGAGTGCTCTTTATAGACCGGATGGATGAAGAAAGCCTGAAAGGCGTCGAATCGCGTATCAAAAAGCTCAAGAAGCAAACTCAGAAGTTTCTAAAGAAGAACGGCTAAAAGGTCTTTTCGCCAAAGCGCTTACGGTGTTCGACAGCAACTTCGACATACTTCTCAGCCCAAAATCGCAGCCCAGTTTGGCGCTCCTCAGATAGTGGCTTAATTTTCCCGGGGACACCCATGACCATCGAGCCCGGTGGCACGATCATACCCGGAGGAACGACAGCTCCAGCCGCGACTATCGAACGTCGCCCAATCACAGCACCGTCCAGAATCGTTGAACTCATGCCAATGAGGCATTCATCCTCTATTGTACAGGCATGGATCATCGCCTTGTGGCCGACGGTAACATAGTCACCAATGATGACTGGTATATCGTCAGCAAGATGAACGATGGTCCCATCTTGAATATTCGAGCCCTCCCCTATGATAATTTTCTCAATATCGCCGCGAAGAACTACCTGATACAATATCGTCGCAAGGGGTCCGATTCGAACATCACCCATGACTTCGGCCGATTTTGCCACCCACGCGGTTGGATCCACCTGAGGAGTTCTACCTAGAAACTTGGAAAGTCGTTCTTGATGAGTCATGCTGCTAAACTGCTTGGAGCGGCCCAGACCATCAACGAAATTTAAAAACTATTAGAATATCTGAGGTAGAGAGAAAGAAGGCCTGAACCCATCGATTGGCCTCATTGTAGTAAGCCTCCTTTTATTTGAAACACCATCAAACTTCCCAGTTAGCCAAGCGAATCCTTCTTTACATATCAAAATATCAGGATATGATGATATGTTATTGATTTAAGCCCATCTCATGCCTGCATCCCTTACAGCCAAAAAAACTGAAACGCAACGCGCCCATCAACTGCGAGCCTTGCTAGCTGATCGCATCGTTTTTCTAGACGGCGCCATGGGAACCATGATTCAGCGCCACAAGCTAGATGAATCTTCCTTTCGGGGCGATCGATTCAAAGATCATCCTTCAGATCTCAAAGGAAACAACGACCTATTGAGTCTTACGCAGCCTGATATAATTACGGACATTCATCGTCAATATCTGGAGGCAGGTTCCGATATCATCGAGACGAACACCTTCAGCGCGACTACCATCGCCCAAGCCGACTACGGACTGGAAAGTATAGCCTACGAACTCAACAAGGTCTCAGCAGAACTTGCTAAAAAGGCGGCTCAAGAGGTGATGGATGCACATCCTGGCCGAATCTGCTTCGTAGCAGGTGGCATCGGACCGACCAACCGAACGGCCTCGATGTCTCCCGATGTAAATGATCCCGGGCACAGAGCGGTCACATTTGAGGAGTTGGTTGCGGCTTACTACGAAGCCGCCAAGGGCCTTATAGACGGAGGAGCCGACCTGCTGCTGCCCGAAACCACATTTGATACCCTGAATATTAAAGCGGCGCTTTTCGCGATTGATCGACTGCAACAGGAATTGCCGGAAAAGATTCCGGTTATGATCAGCTTCACGATTACAGATGCCTCCGGGCGCACACTATCGGGACAAACTGTTGAAGCCTTTTGGAATTCGGTCCGTCATGCTGATCCTATAAGTGTCGGCATCAATTGCGCTCTTGGAGCCAAGGAAATGCGACCCTACATGGAAGACCTGTCGAATATCGCCGATTGCTATACGAGCTGTTACCCAAACGCAGGTCTCCCCAATCCCCTCAGCGAAACGGGTTACGACGAAACTCCCGCTATTACATCCGGTTCATTGGAGGACTTTGCCACCGCAGGATTCATGAATATAGTGGGAGGATGTTGCGGAACCACTCCGGAGCATATCGCGGCTATCGTTGAACGCGTATCCAAATTTTCACCGCGTAAACCAACTAATGTAACTCCTGCTCTTCGACTGAGCGGCCTGGAGGCTCAGAATATCGAAGGACCCAACGCCCCATTTATTATGGTCGGTGAAAGAACGAACGTGATGGGATCGCCTCGATTTAGGAAACTAATCAAGGAAGGGGACTTCGAAAAGGCGTTGGATATCGCAAGACAGCAGGTCGAAAACGGTGCGAACATGATCGATGTCAATTTCGATGAAGGACTGCTCGACAGTGAAACCTGCATGGAACGTTTCCTCAATCTTATAGCAGCGGAACCAGATATCGTTAGAGTGCCGATCATGATTGATAGCTCCAAATGGTCGGTCATCGAGACCGGGTTACGATGCGTTCAGGGGAAAGGAGTCGTTAACTCGATTAGCCTGAAAGAAGGAGAAGCCAAATTCCTCGAATATGCAGCGGCAATTCAGCGTTATGGAGCGGCCGCAATTGTCATGGCTTTCGATGAAGAGGGCCAGGCTGCCACACGAGAAGACAAAGTGCGTATCTGCAAACGAGCCTACGACCTTCTGCTAGAGAATCTCGACTTTGATCCTCAAGATATTATTTTCGATCCCAACGTTCTCACGGTTGCCACCGGTATCGAGGAGCACAATACATACGGCATTGATTTTATCGACGCGACGCGGGAAATCAAAGAAGTTTGTCCGGGCGCTCGAGTCAGTGGAGGGATCAGTAACGTTTCATTTTCGTTCCGAGGAAACAACGTAGTTCGCGAGGCCATGCACGCCGTATTCCTTTACCACGGGATCAAGGCAGGTCTGGACATGGGAATTGTAAACGCCGGAATGCTGGCCGTCTACGAAGACATCGAAAAAGAACTTCTGGAGCACGTTGAGGATGTGATTCTCAACCGACGAGACGACGCAACGGAACGATTGGTCGACTACGCAGAACAGGTTAAAGGCCAAGGTAAGGAAAAGACGGTCGAAGTCCTCGAATGGAGAAGTGGGACCGTGGAAGAGCGACTTTCCCACGCTCTGGTAAAAGGGATCACGGAATTCATCATTTTGGACACCGAAGAGGCTCGGCTCAAGTATGACCGCCCCCTGCACGTAATCGAAGGTCCGCTCATGGACGGAATGAAAGTTGTCGGAGAACTCTTTGGCTCCGGAAAAATGTTCCTACCACAAGTGGTGAAAAGCGCCCGCGTGATGAAAGCGGCCGTGGCTCATTTACTCCCATTCATGGAAGCGGAGAAAGAATCTGGAATGGAAACGCAGGCTCAGGGTAAGATGGTTCTCGCGACCGTGAAAGGTGATGTCCACGACATCGGTAAGAATATCGTATCGGTGGTACTTGCTTGCAATAACTACGAAGTGATCGATCTCGGCGTCATGGTATCCTGCGACGCTATCTTGAAAAAAGCGGCTGAGGTGGGAGCCAACCTGGTCGGTATGAGTGGTTTGATCACCCCGTCACTCGATGAGATGATTCACAATGCGGCTGAGATGGAACGACTAGGACTAAACCTTCCCCTACTCATCGGAGGCGCTACAACCAGCAAAGCTCACACAGCTATTAAAATTGCCCCAGCCTACTCAGGCGCGGTCCATCATGTGCTTGATGCATCTCTGGTAGTAGAAGCGTGCAATGAGTTGCTTAGCCAGGACCGCTCAGAAGCTTATGTGAATGACCTAAAAGAAGATCAGGAAAAGGTCCGTGAACAATTCCTCAAAAGAGCCTCAACTACCGAATATTTGAGCCTCGACGAAACCCGCAAGAAAGCGCTCCAAACCGATTGGGATACCGTCGACATTCCAACCCCTTCATTTACGGGAATTCGAAATCAAGCGACGGTTCAGCTTGAAGACATAGTCCCCTACTTTGATTGGTCTCCCTTCTTCTGGTCCTGGGAGTTGAAAGGCGTTTATCCAAAAATCCTTACTCACAAAAAGTATGGAGAGGAAGCAACGAACCTTTTCAACGACGCCCAGAAAATACTGGAGCAGATCATAGCTGATAAAGCGTTCCATTGTCGGACCGTTTATGGCCTGTTCCCTGCGAACTCAGTAGGCGACGACGTCGAGATCTACACGGATGATTCGCGTACGGAAGTGCTGCAAACCCTTCATTTCAATCGACAACAAAAGAAGAAGGAAAAAGGAGACACCTATTTTTGCCTCGCAGATTTTATCGCACCCAAGTCGAGCGGCAAAGCAGACTTCATAGGCGCTTTTGCTACCACTGCCGGATTCGAAGTAGAAACCTACGCCAAGCGGTTTGAGGATCAAAGCGACG
>CALGUT010000490.1 GCA_937920335.1 uncultured Opitutales bacterium | reverse complement strand
GCCATCTGCTTGAGAGACGTCTCAGATGGTAGGCTGAATCTTTTCCAAATAATCATCGTGAAGTTATATCCCGTTTTGTTGTTTCGTGTCTCATTTTTAAGTCTCATCTGTGCTGGTTTTTCGGTTGGATCGTATGCAAACTCGGCTGGGCTACCCGACGGGTACACGCTCCAGTATGAGCAGTCCTTTGACTCCAAAAAATCGCTCAAAGACTTTATGATGAGCGATCCGTCTGCCTGGGAGTACATCGACGCCAGTGGTTCTAAGGCTATGGCTCTTACCAAAAAAAGTGACTACGAACCCCCGTTTCGATCTCCATGGAATATCGCGCTTATCAAAGGAAAGAGCTTTGGGAGTTTTGTACTCGAAGTTGATATTCAGCAGAGCGGGGTGAAAGGAACGCCGATTAAGGAATACATGAATGAGTATGCGGACGCTGCGAATGCTCCTGGATACGCCCATCGTGATTTTTGTTTTTTCTTCGGTTTCGAAGATCCTAGCCACTTTATGTATATTCACATCGCCAAGGCGGGTGATAACAACGCGCATAACGTCTTTGTGGTTAACGAGGCGCCGCGAACTCCTATTACTGATTTCCGGACTGTGGGTGCTGATTGGGGTGTGGAAGAGTGGAAGAAGATTCGTATCGTTCGCGATGTAGAGAAGAGCACGGTAGCCCTTTACTTTGACGATATGCTAACGCCCATCATGATTGCCGATGACGTTCCTTTCGAAAACGGTTTAATCGGTTTCGGATCCTTCGATGACATAGGCTGGGTTGATAACATCAAAATCTGGGCGCCGAACGTATCGATGAGTAAAAAAGAATTTTTCGAGTAACGCTGTTGGCAGAAAGAAAAAAAATAATAAGAGCGTGCGCTGTGGGATTTTCAATGTCACAGATCCGCTGGAGTTGAAGAAGACCGGATCTAGGTGCTCTTGTAGATTACAATAGATTTGAAGGACTCTGATTTTTCGATCTTTCCATCATTCACAAACCGCTCGATTATCTTTTCTGTTCGATCCCAAGCCGCTGAACCACTGTAGAATAGTAACTTTCCGCCGGGAGTTAAGTGGGATAAGAACAGATCCAGGAGCGTTTCATCATCCTGATTCACATACTCTTGGTTTTCCGGGACATAGAATTCGCAAAGATGAAATAGCGATATATAATCAAATTTTGGAAGGTCTCTCGTGGTAAGCGTGTAGATGTCCTTGAACAGAACGGTATAATACTTCGCCAGCCTTTTGTCTTTGAAGGTATGCTTAATGAATGCTGCGTGTTCCTTCGCGGCAGCGGTTATACCCATAATACGGTTAGGATGTGCAAGATTGAGATTCTCTTGCCCGACCAAATGGTGGCCACCAGTGCCAAAGTGAAAGATATTCTTGTCCTGAATGTTTGATGCTCTGAGGAACTCTACGAAATGGAAATCGCAAGGACACATTTCTTTGCAGAGGGCCCAACTTGATCGTCTTCGGTACACATCGATACCTCCTTGGCTCGGGTGATAAGTGGGGCTTAGTCCAGTGGAGTAAGCGACTCGTTTCAGAAAGTTTCTGAGTCGAGCAGGAGTTGAATGAAGAGCGATAGGATCAATGAGAAATCTGCTGCTTTTAAGCACTGATGAGAATTGATAGGAAGCTCACTGTGAAGTGATTCTGCGATGCCAAATATTGGGTTTTCTGTCTAACTTTAATATAGGGATTTAGAGGGTTTTGTCAGCTAATTGTGACGATTAAGTAAACCCGTGATGTGAAAAACTTACACCCTGTTAGTGATGGTTGAAACTCACTTAGTAAGTCGCTAATTTATTGGAAGAAACTTAGTTCGTCCAACCAGACTTCATAGTCGTTCAGGCTTTCGATTGAAAAGCTTATGCCTTTGATACGTGACGGGTCTAAAAGGCCAGGTTCATTGTAAGTAGGCAATGTGAATGAATCAAATGGTAGTTGGATGAGTTGCCAATTGTTCCCGACCGAACAACGGATTTCGACTGGATCGGCACAACCTTGAATGCAGAAGCCCCCATCGTCGACGGTGGTCGTTTCCGGGGTCGTGATTTGAATCGTTAGACTGCTGATTCCTGTTGCTTTTACCCAAAACTGAATGCCTGAAAAGAGAGATGCATCATAGTATCCGAAGGGTTGAGGTGCAGTTCGATTGACCAAATATGCATTCACCCCTGCTCCGCTATATTTCCAGTCGCCACCCTTTAAATAGAGAACGTTGTCACCCGCTCCGGGAGCATCAGGCAATTGCTGAATGGTTAAAACCTGAATGCCATCTGAACTGTCGTCGAACTGCGACCAACTCCAATTTCGTCCGTCAGCCTTTAAGCCCTTGAGGTCACCGTCCTCGAGATCATCGATCATAGGATCAACGCCGCTTGCAACGACTGGAAACGCTTTGGATTTCGCGTAGCCATCATAAACTGCGTTTGGAGCAGTGTCCTCAATCGTCTTAGGTTTCTTTGAGCAGCCCGCAATAACGAGCAGAGAGGTTGCGCAGAGGCTCATTATTAGGTATCTCAGACCATAGGTAATCACCCTGTCTAAGGCTACCTGTTTGATCCTCGATCCTGATATCATTCGAATAGTTTACTTTAGTGGGATGTCAGACTTGTCTTTGTTAGTCTGATAAATGTTGGACATATCAGCGTAGGCAATTGAGAGGGCTTTGATACGGTCATTAAATGCGTTTTGTTCTTCTGCGCTGCACGCTTGGATCAGGTTCGCGATTCGATAGGATTTCCAATAACTGTTCTCCCGAGCATACCCACCGGGTTCGTGTTTAAATACTTCTTTCAGTATTTTCAGGTCGTGACCGATATTGAACGAGTCTCTTGAGTCTTCGTGACTGAAGAGGTAGTAAAAGTTGTCGTATCCTCCCCAAGTGATTGCAGAGAGGCATAGAGTACACGGTTCGTGGGTCGCGAAGAATATACAATCTTTCGGATCAGGCCTCTCAGTGCTGGGCATCCTGTAGAGCTGCTCCATCGTATGTACTTCGCCATGGTAAAGGGGATTGGCGGTCTCGTTGTTGGTACCGGCCAAGACGAGCGATAGATCTTTCTTTAAAAGAATCGCTCCTCCGAAGACCTTGTTGCCTTGTTTAACACCCTCGAGGGTCTTGGGAAGTAGGTCGATCTCCATGACCTCAAGAAGACGATTGATAATTTGTGAATTGGATGCGGTTACTCCTGGTGGTGGCATAGGGGAGAGGCTGGGGTATGTGAGGCCCCGGCGAAAGTAAAAAGGGTGCGGTGAATCCCCTAAATCTGAGAGCTAGAGATCCGCGAAATGGGTGGGAATTGGTTATCTTGCTTGAACCTGCTCGATGAGCTTCTCCTTCAGGTCGGTAAACCGTTGGGCAGGGTCTGCGTTTTTCACAGCCATGAAGTATGCGACCGGATCTCCGACAATAAATATCTTTTTCTTTCCGCGGGTGAGGGCTGTATAAAGCAGGTTTCGCTGAAGCATCATGAAATGGCCTTTTACAAGTGGAATAATAACGATCGGGTATTCTGAACCTTGAGATTTGTGGACGCTAATTGCGTAAGCCAGGCTAACGTCAAGTAGGTCCGAACGAGTCATCTCCACGGTATCAGAATCAAACTGGATCTGGAGGGTGCTGTTCTCATAGTCGATACTTTCGATGGTCCCAATATCACCGTTGTAGATATTGAGGTCGTAGTTATTGCGGTTTTGAATAATCTTATCACCGATACAGAATTTGTTAGCCCCCAAGGTAAATCCGTTTTGGTGTGGGTTGAGGGCTTTTTGAAGGGTTGAGTTGATATTACTGATACCTACTATACCGCGGTGCATGGGAGCTAGAACCTGGGTTTCCCGCAACGGATCTTTACGTAGTTTCTTAGGGATAAATTCTTTGCAGAGATATTCAATGACACGGAGGCAGTCATCGGCTTCCGGAGCCTTGATAAACTGCAGGTCGTATTGGGCTCCCAACTCAGCCGTGCTATCAAGTAGGTAGGGGGTCCCTTTGGCGCCATTGAGGACATTGTAAGCCGTTGTGATGATTGAACTCTCCTCGTTTTGCCTGAAGATTTTCTGTAGGCGATTTACGGGTACGGCTTTGGATTCAATGAGGTCCTTCAGGACATTTCCCGCTCCGACAGACGGAAGTTGATTTACATCCCCTACGAGAACGATGTGAGCACTTTGTGGGATTGCTCTCATCAAAGCGGATGCCAGACGTGCGTCCAGCATACTTGATTCGTCGACGATCAAAAAACCTGCCTTGAGCGGATTAGACTCATTGTGAGCGAAACGACCTTTTTGCGGTTCGAACTTCAGAAGCCGGTGAATAGTTTGAGCAAATCCGCCGGTGGCTTCGCTCATGCGCTGGGCCGCTCTTCCGGTAGGAGCTGCGAGTATAACATTCACTTTCTTCGCCCTTATAATTTGAACGAGTGCTCTGAGGATGGTGGTTTTCCCAGTTCCTGGTCCTCCGGTTATAATTGAGGTTTTTTCTGTGAGACCCGTTCTGATGGCTTCTACCTGTTCGTCCGCAAATCCGAAACTTGCTTTGGCTTGCGCCCATTCGATGGCTTTATCCACAAGGATGGGAGGTAGCCCGGACGGTGTCTTTAAAGAGCGGCTGATGACTTCTGCAATAGCTGATTCAGCTCGGTGAGAGTGTGGGAGTTGAATACGGTGGGCATTGTCGACGGACACCACTTCCTTGGAGTCAATCAGATGGGCGATTCGAGTTTCGATATTAGTCTCGGCGGTATCCAGTAACTGAGTGGCGTGCTCGACCCATAATCGCATGGGTACGCAGGTATGGCCTTCTGATTCCAATTCCTGAAGGCTGAATAGAAGGCCGGCGTCGAGACGCTTGGGGCTATCATTT
>CALGUT010000489.1 GCA_937920335.1 uncultured Opitutales bacterium | reverse complement strand
TTTATGGAGCAGATCGTGCCGGTCGTAATTTATACAGCAACTGTCTGGTTGCCTTGGATGCACGAACTGGAAAACGAATTTGGCATTTCCAATTTGTTCATCATGACATCTGGGATTATGACCCGGCAACGGCGCCGAAGCTCTTGGTGGTTGATCACGATGGTGCTCGAATCGATGTCGTTGCTCAGGCTACCAAGCAAGGCTTCCTCTATGTGTTTAATCGGCTGACTGGAGAACCGCTCTGGCCGGTGGAAGAGCGTCCGGTTCCCCAACGCACGGAAATGGTTCGTGAAACGTTATGGCCGACGCAGCCGTTTCCGACCAAGCCGGAGCCGTTTGCCCGTCAGTCATTTACGGAGGAAGATATAAACCCTTACCTCGACAGCGATGAACGGGATCGTGTTTCCGTGATGTTACAGGGTGCCCGAAATGAAGGGTTGTTCACTCCGCCGGGACAGCAAGATACGATTCAGATGCCCGGTAATAATGGTGGATCAAACTGGGGTGGAGGTGCAGTCGATCCGGAGAGAGGATGGCTTTATGTAGTTTCGAAAGACTTTCCAGCTGTGCTAAAACTTGAAGCTGAAGTGTCGCAGTCACAACCGTTGCCGGAGGACCCTGATCTGCGTACTCGGTACCTCTATGACGTGTATTGTCATCGATGTCACACCGTCTCGGTTCAGGAAAACCCATGGGCGGTATCTTCGTTGGTCGGCGTCACCGACAAACTCAATGATGAGCAGATTTCCAACGTCATCACGCAAGGACAGGGACCCATGCCAGGATTCCCGAAGCTTTCGGACCAAGATGTAGGTTTGCTAGTCAAGTTCCTCAAGGACCCGAAGCCGATTGCGGGGACGCGAGCTGCTATGTCTGAGCAGCTCGGAGGGCGCGCGCGATTCGTCAGTGGTTTTGGCCTGGCAACCGCCAGTAACGGGTTGCCATTGATCGGTCCGCCATGGACCACGCTCACGGCTTACGACCTTAATTTAGGCTCGATCGTCTGGCAGATTCCTCTGGGTTCGGTTCCGGCGCTTGCCGAACAGGGTATTAAGAATACCGGGTCGGTTTTCCAAAAGATTGGGCCGGTTGTAACAGCGGGTGGATTACTGTTTACCGGTGGAAGGGATGGAATTGTCAGAGCTTTTGATTCACAATCAGGACAACTTGTTTGGCAAATGGATATCGGAGTAGCGATGGAAGGCATCCCAGCAGTCTACCAGGTAGAGGGAAGGCAGTATCTCTTGTTTTGTGCGTCCGCTCAAAAAGGGCTTACGGTATCAACCCAGATCGAAATCCAGGGAAAGTATGTCGCACTTGCGCTGCCTGACTAAAGGTCGGTAGTAGGTCTTGCTCGGTTTACAGGTCAATCTTGTCGGAAGCAGACGTAAGGGTTTCTGTTTAACTCAAGAGCTGCTTGTCTATCTCTTCAGGTGTGGATGCGGGCTGGTATACTTACCATCTCGGCCCAACTTCTTCAGCGGTTACGATTTTCGGACCCATGCCTTGGAAATGAAACAGGTATTCTCCGTTGCCGTCGACAGGTATTCGAAAGCCTGCGTCATTCGTTATGAGTGTCATGGTGGATTTTGTAAAGCCGGTCAAATCCGGGCGTCCAAATTCTTTTCCTTGATTTACGATATTGCTCTCAAAAACGGCATCGGGAAGTTCGCCTGCGACTTGAAGGTGTCCGAAGGCTCCGAGGTGGATCAGGTTATTCTTGATGGAAACCCGTTTGGGTAAAATAGTTCTGTTTCGTTCACCGTACCCGCCGTGCAGATACAAACCTACGCCTTGACAATCGACCACCAGATTGTTCTCCAGTTGGGTGTCGTCTGCGGCAAAGTAACCATTCAGTGGTGATCCTGGAAATCCGGTATATAGAACGATGACACCACCGGTAATTCCAGATAGGCCATCGAAGTAGTTGTTTCGAACGGTATGTCCTGTTCCTATGATACGGATACCGCTTGAAAGGGGTTTTCCCTTTCCGAAAAATGCATTGTTTTCGACCAGGCAATTATCGCCATGTCGTAAGGTTAAGCAGCCCACAGATTCCACAAACGTATTGAAGCGGTAGCTGTTGTTTCCGGTCTTGTTCGATATGATTTCGGTTTCCCCGTCGCAGCGTTCAAACAAGTTATACTCGACCACGCAGTCTCCATTCTTTTCTGAGTCGCCACTTTGCCCAAGCTGAATGCACTCAAACCCGTTTCCATCACCCGGCTTCCGGTCTTTGAAGTGATTATAATCGATCCGATGGCCAGCGTTCGCCAATCGCATCATTACTTGAACGGTGACGCCCGAGTGATTCTGGCCTGAAAATAGAGTATGATCCACCCGGTTCTTAAGGCCATAGATTCGAACCCATGCATATCTGCGATCAGGATCTTTGGGGTTACAGGCATCAAAAAAGCAATTACTGAGACGGCTTTGAAGGGCCATTTTCTCACTGCTTTCTTGGAATGAAACAATCGCATCCTGGTTATCGGGTGGCTCGACACCCTTAAAATGAAGGTTCTGAACCGTGATGTATTTCCCACCGATTCGAATAGAGGATCTTCCGGTTATCACCGTACTTCCATCCGAAGCCCCTGTGACTACAATGGGGGCTTCAGCTCGTCCCTCCATCACTAATACGAGCTCTACTGAGTTCCACTCACCAGAGCTTAATTTAAGGGTATCACCAGCCTGAAGGTCTTCCAAGGCGGGCAAAAGCTCAGCCTTCGTCGAGATCTCAATCGTTTTCCCTGCTAGGCCATGGGCCAGGCAGAGAGCGAGTGCGATTAATAGGATAGAGTGGGCTCTTTTCATAGTCGTTGAAGGGCTCAGGGTAAAGCAATCGAAGGTCGGTCTACGGCTGCTTAATTTATTTCGTTAAGAGAAGGTTTTGGTAGGAAAAGGTCCGACTGGTTGAAGCCAGTCATTACTCTTCCAAGTTGAGTAGTAGTACCCAGTCTTGGCCGCGACCTCGTGAGGGTGGGGTAAATGTTTGGATACCGACAGGGTCAGCCCGATGCAGGGGGTAGCTGACTCCGTAGCGGGGATCATACCAGCTTGCGTCCACGCTTTCGGTGGAGGTGAATTCAAATACCCCCAAGTCGATCATGAAGGGTTCGCCGCGCGCAGAATAAACCACGGCGAGGGAACCGTCTTCAGCCAGCAGGCCTCGAATCTTGGAACCGAAGTAGTTGGGGCCTTCTTTGATAAAGTCCTTGCTTGGACTAAGTTTTCGAAAATCAAGCGCTTCCATGAAGTGGCGAAGGTGACCCATTTGGAATGCGCCGGGATGATCGATCGCCTTATGCCAGGGAACATTGGCACCTATTACCGAATTGCGATCGTTGTCATACATCTGCCAGATGTTGTTGTTTCCGTAGGTGTGTCCGCAGGCTCCCGCCATCACTGCCCACCAGGCGGCTTGGCGAACGTCGTAATCGTCAAAGTAGAGGTTTTTGGGAACGTCCTGCAGATAGAACCCGACTCGAATACCTTCGTAGCGCGGCTCTCCGTCGAGCGTCGGTTTAGCGGGGGTCAACGCGTAGTCGTTTTCTATATACAAGCCGTTGTCATGGTCACGGGCGGCATGGGAGGATTGCACCATGTTAAAGTCGAGCCAGTCGGCGTCGTGAAAATATTCCGAGGATAATCCCGGGCCCCGGGGATGGTAGGTGATCAGATTGTTACCGCCGTCGCCTTCCCTCAGACCCATGGCCATAGACTCTATGATACCGCGGTCTTCATCGGTGTAGATATTCCGG
Organism: uncultured Opitutales bacterium; assembly: GCA_937920335.1. Taxonomy (GTDB): domain Bacteria; phylum Verrucomicrobiota; class Verrucomicrobiia; order Opitutales; family UBA2995; genus UBA2995. The sequence goes on along the minus strand of CALGUT010000489.1, from coordinate 2,461 downwards.
TCTCCGCCCAGAATCCAGATCATAGGCTTGTCCGCATACCGCTCACCCATCCACTTGCCAAATACCTGTGCGTTCCCTTCGTCAAAAATGACGGGACCTTGTCCACCTCGGGTATCCTGCCATTTGTCTCCCCAGGTTGGAAGCATGCCAATACTCATTCCGAAAGATTCTGCCTTATTGATGATGTAGTCCACATGGTCCCAATAGTCGTTTTTCGGACCGGGTTTTAGATCGGGTTTACTTGGATCATTATTAATGAGAGGCCGATGCCCGTAGGCGTTGGGTTCGTTGAGTCCATTCATTTCGGCAAGCGCTACCGCTTGAATAACGGTGAATCCCTTGGCGGCGCGGTTCTCCAAATAAAGATCCGCCTCCTCTCGGTCCAGTCGGTGAAATAGCTCCCAGGCAGTATCTCCGAGGTAGAAAAAGGCCTCCCCGTTGGAACGTTCCAGCCAGCGCCCGTCCTTGGAAACTTGCAACCAGGGATTGGCATTACCAAAAATAGGGAAGAGTAATAAGAGTAATGCTTTGAGCACTATACGAAAGGGCATGGCATTCACTATTCGTTCCAAAAGCGGAAATTCAAGCTCGATTGGAACAATGGGTGGATTATTCGATCCGGGTTAGTGGAATTGTAGACATGAAGTATCTTGAGAGTGGTATCGCCCATCTCCGGCCACTATTAAGTGGGCTCCTTGCCTATCTTTTTAGGTATTTGTTTGGCCTACGACGGGTAATTCTTTTTCTTTCGAAGGTATTCCCCATTATGCATTTCTTCTCGATCAGTCCCGCTTTCGTATTTCGTTCAAATTCGTGTCGTTTGCCCATTGTATTATGTGTGACATGCCTGGCAGTCGTTTTACTTGCGGGTTGCAAAAATAGGGATCCGGAATCAGCGGGTATCATCGAATTAGTTGACCTTTCAGCGTTTGAGCCGGTGGCGGATAATTGGAAAATTGTGGGTGCGGTTGAGGTGGACCGGAGTGGGGAGAAATTGATGTCCTCAACGCCAGGAACAGGCGTCTTGTTTTGTTCCCCGACTGAGACAGAGAAGGATAATTTATTTACGAAGTTCGAGCATGTCGATATCGAATTGGAGGTGGAACTTATGGTTCCGGTAAAGTCTAATTCGGGGCTCTATTTCCAGGGCCGTTATGAGGTGCAAATTCTAGACAGTTGGGGGGTAGCCAAGCTTCGGCATGCCGATATCGGGGGTATCTACCAACGCTGGGATCCCTCGCGAGGAGAAGGCAAGGAGGGCTATGAAGGCCATCCGCCGCTGGTGAATGCAGCCAAGGAACCGGGTGAGTGGCAAACCTATCGCGTTAAGTTTCGGGCGCCTCGTTTTGACGACGCGGGAAATAAGACCGAGAACGCTCGCTTTGAAGAAGTGTGGCTCAATGACCAACTGGTGCAAAAGGATGTCGAAGTAACAGGGCCCACACGGTCCTCTCATTCTGAAGATGAAGTTCCAATGGGTGCTCTGATGATCCAGGGCGATCATGGCCCGGTGGCGTTTAGGAACTTAAGCTATCGACTCCTACCCTAAGTATTTACTGAAACCAGAAATCCCCAAAAATATAGATGATGAAATCAGTTAGTTCTAAAAAACTTACCCGCCGGGACTTTGTTGCGAAGACAGCGACAGCTGCGGCCTCTATCCAGTTTTTAACGCATCCAATATTTGGGCAGAATGCTCCGAGCAATAAGCTGAACTTGGCCGGTATCGGAATCGGTGGGATGGGTAAGGCCAACCTCAATAATTGCTCCGACGAAAACATTGTCGCACTCTGCGATGTGGACCCGGTGTTCTCTGAGCCAGTTATATCCAGATACTCGAATGCCAACTTTTACGGATCTTATCAAGAAATGCTGGATACTGAAAGGGATCTCGATGGTGTGGTGATTGCTACCCCCGACCATACCCATGCAGTCATCACGCAGGCAGCGATGGACAAGAACCTTCACGTGTATTGTCAGAAGCCTTTGACGCATACGGTTCACGAAGCGCGCGTCCTTACTGAGGCCGCGGCGAAAGCCCCGCACATTCAAACCCAGATGGGAAATCAGGGACGTTCTTCCGAGTCGATTCGCTTGCTCAAGGAATGGCTGGATGCGGGTGCAATCGGGAATGTGACCGAAGTCTATGCCTGGACGGACCGGCCTGTGGGTGGGCAACCCTGGTCTACTTTCCCAATCACGGGGCGACCTCAAGATACGCCACCGGTCCCGAAGCATCTGGATTGGGATCGCTGGTTGGGCCCTGCACCCTATCGCCCGTATCACCCGATTTATCACCCACTCAGCTGGCGGGGATTTTATGACTTTGGAACCGGTCCGCTGGGGGATATGGGCTGTCATATTCTGGATCCTTCCTTCTACGCGCTGGAGCTTGGAGCCCCGACGATGGTGGAGGCGACCTCCACGCATTGGGAAGAGGCTGTTCTTGGCGAAACCTATC
>CALGUT010000488.1 GCA_937920335.1 uncultured Opitutales bacterium | reverse complement strand
ATTGTCCACAATCGCTGGAGTAGCCAAGGCTTCTTCTGCCATATTCACCTCATGTAGGATCTCACATCCATCGTCTCTCACCTCCACGACCAGATACAAACCTTCTTCGCTGATTAGGTGTAACTGGTTTCCGATTTGAACAGGAGACGCAGAGAACTTTCCTTTTAGAGGTTCCATCCAACGGTGTTCTCCCGTTTCTGCATTGAAACTTTGCAAGCGCCCCCCGTCTTCAAGCGTGATGATATTTCCGTCCACATAGTTCGGAGATGGAGTCTTCGGCATGCTCTTATGATACTTCCAAAGAACATGGGAATCCGTAATATCTCCTGTGGCTCCGTCCATCCGAATAGCGTATAAGATCGGACGACCAAATCCCGTCGGAGCATAAAGCACATTGTCGACATATATTCCTTTGGTCGAAACCGAAAACCCCATTGGATAGGTGACCCTCCACAACTCCTTTCCATTCTGAGGGTCGTAGCCACCGATCATACCGCTTCCCTGGCTAATGATTTCTCGCCGTCCGGCATTGTTTATCAAAAATGGTGTGCTAAATGAGAAGTCGTTTTTTACCCGGTAACTCCTCGTGCTTCGCCACGCTATTTTACCCGTGGCTTTGTAAAGCGCAGTCACGACCGGGTCCTCATCCCCATCCGTATTGTAGACCAATAAGTCATCTACGATAATCGGGGAGCCTCCCGCGCCGTTTTTGGCCGAGTAGTATATTTTTTGTTTCCAAAGCGTTTTTCCGGTCTCAAAATCCAGTGCCACGGTTCCCATATGGCCAAAGTGCGCGTAGATAATACCGTCATCGACGACCGGCGTTGGACTCGCCAAACTATTTTTAGGATGCTTATCATCAGCCTCCTCGGGTGTCGCATGAAGCACGACCTGCTGCCAGATTATTTTTCCTGTCGCCGCGTCCAATTGGAGGACCAAAAGATCGTGTTGCCCCTTAACCAATTCGTCGATTCCAGATGTCAGGATGATTCTACCATCAATCAGTAATGGAGAAGACCATCCTCGCCCTGGAATCTCGGTCTTCCAAATAACATCCTCATTGATCGACCAATCAGAAGGAACATTCATTGCCTCGGATAACCCCTGGCCACCCGGCCCCCGGTAGGTGGTCCATTCGACCGTGCTACCAACTACATTCGAGAACAGGAAACAGATTCCAAAAATTGCCAGAGGGTTATAAAGGGGACTCAATTTCATAGTAATGAAAACAGGGGTGTTTGGGTTAAAGCCGAAGTCAAAGTAAGAATTGGTTCGCAAGCAAGCCAGCTCGCTCACTTTATTAACCGCGCGTCTCTACAAAGATTTTGTATCCTATTCTAAAGCTCCCGAATGAAAATCTCTCCAATCACACCCGCCGATTTATCGAGTTCTGTACTAGCTGTCCCTCCCCTCGCCTGGCACGAAGACTTCACTCCTAATCATGAAGCGAATGAAGCCCTTATAAAACATATCCAAGCAGGGGGCGTCTCCACACTGCTTTACGGCGGTAATGCCAACATGCACAATATCGGACTGACTGGACTAGCAGATCTGCTTCAGCATCTTATCGTATCATCCGACTTCGACTCCTGGATCATTCCATCGGTGGGCCCAGACTACGGTGGAATGATGGATCAGGTACCTATAATCAAAGAGCTGAGCTTTCCAACAGCCATGGTTTTGCCCATTCAATTTCCTGCAACGGTAGACGGTATTGCCACAGGTATTCGTCTGTTCGCAGAGCAGCTTGGTAAGCCGATTATCATTTACATCAAAGTCGAAAACTATCTGTCAGTCGAGCAACTGAAGAGTCTCCAGAATGACGGAATCTTGTGCGCCATTAAATACGCCGTTCCCAGGGAGAATCCAAATAAAGATGCTTATCTTTCAGAACTCTGTCAGGCTATAGGACCGCAGAACATTGTAAGCGGCTTTGGTGAACGACCCGCCATAGATCACTTAAGGACTTTCGGCTTGGCTGGTTTCACGGCTGGTTGCGTTTGTATTGCTCCTCGCTTATCCATGGATCTACTGCGGGCAATTCAGGCGAAGAATTGGAATGAAGCTCAGCGTATTCACGCTTTGATCATGCCAATGGAAGACGAGCGCGAACGAGTGAGCCCGATTCGAGTATTACATGATGCCGTCACACTTTCCGGAATCAGCGGTATGGGTCCGATCTACCCCATGCTCAGTGGAATCGAACCGTCAGAATACAATGCGGTCGGAGCTGCCGCCAAAGCATTGCTCTCTCTGGAAATGGAAGCGCGC
>CALGUT010000487.1 GCA_937920335.1 uncultured Opitutales bacterium | reverse complement strand
CATAGACAACCGTTTCGACACACCCCGTCTGCTCGTAGCAGACCGGGAGAATCGCCGCTTGAAGCACTACGATCTCGACGGAAATCTTATCGGCATTCATGCGCAATTTCTGCGTCGCCCGTGTTCGATCGATATTTTCGGAGACTACGTAGCCGTTGCCGAACTTCAGGGCCGCGTCACGATCGTCAACAAACAAGGTGTTCCCGTTGCTTTCTTGGGAGACAATCCCGATGAAAGCCAATGGGCTGCCTTCAAAACCGCATTACCCGATATCGCACCGGGCATCTTCACAGCCCCTCATGGTTTAACCTACGACAAAGACGGCAATCTTTATGTCCAAGACTGGAACCAGACAGGCCGCGTATCGTTTTTGAAACGACTATGAGTCGGTAGGGTGTAAGGTCAGTAACCGGAACTCCATGGCTTGATTTCCCGGTATTTCGGGGGCCGTCAAACGAATAACTCCGTCTCCCTTTTCGAGATGAAGAGTACCGATTGAAATCGGTTTAAAGTCTTTCTCGTAGGATTCCATTCGAACGACTTTGTCTTCAGCAGACCCGATAATGGGCGGATCATGCGGCTCAGTTATTTTGGTTCTCAAAACGGATTCTCCCATTCGCAACTCAACCGTTGAACCCACATCTTCCGCGGGACAGGCGTAGTAAAGCGTGACCTTGTAATCGCCAGCAGTTGCAACCTGCACATCCCAGGTAATCGCATCCTCCTCGTCCGTCCAGTTGAGGAAATAAGAGCTATTGGGAAAACGGTTCGAACGTATGATAGTTCCGTGAGCGATGCCATCACGGGCTGGCAACTGAGTCATCGGAGCATCGGGATGACAGATGACAAACGGGCGCTCTTCTTCACGGATCTGAGACACTACATCTTCCGTCCATTCATTCACCGCATCCTGCAAGGTCTTGGTAATTTGCGGATACTTCTCAGTGACCGGCGAACGCTGCTCAGGATCAGCAACAATATCGAATAGCTCGCCCAAATTATCCAACCGGAAGCGCTGCGTACGGACGCTAATCTTGTTATTCCAGTGAGAAAAGATCATCCGGTCGGGCGCCGGGCTAAAGTCTTCCAAAAGAGCCGACTTTATATCCAACCCATCCAACGGCTTCGCAGGTTCGTACTCAACTCCAGCCATGGCTGCAAGCGTAGGAAGGAGATCAATTGCAGCACTGATTGAGCTAACTTGTTTGCCCGCCTTGATCTTCGCTGGCCACTTCACAAACAGTGGGGAACGAACACCCCCCTCATCCGTCGATCCCTTACGTCCCTTCATCCCACCATTCCAGCGAGAGCCATTCGGTCCGTTGTCACAAAAATAAATGAAGATGGTATTATCAGTCACATCGAGTGCATCGAGCTTTTCGACCAAACGTCCGACATTCCAATCAATGTTCTCGCACATGGCCAACGCTGCCCGCACATGCTGAGGATCCTCTTTGTCAGGGTCGCGGTGTTTCATAGGCAAATCTACGCCATCGAACTTTTCCCAAAACGTTTCCGGCACCTGCATCGGCGAATGAGGCGTGTTGTAAGCCAAATACGTCAAAAAGGGCTTACCCGCCTCAACCTGAGATTCCATAAAGTCTATGGCCTTATCTGTCAGATCATCGACGATAAATCCCTCGCCTCGAACGATCTCTCCGTTGTGCTCAAGCAAGGGGTCAAAGTAGTGGCCCCAGTGCCCCGAACAAAATCCATAGAACTCGTCAAAGCCACGGCTGTTGGGATGATACGGATGCTGCATCCCATTATGCCATTTGCCGAACATGCCGGTCGCGTAGCCACCCTCCTTGAAGACTTCACCGATTGTTTGCTCATCGAGGTCCATGCGCTCTCCGCCTGCACTGGTCGAAAATACACCACTTCTTGGATGATAACGTCCAGTAAGAAACTCCGCACGAGTGGGGGAGCACACGGGACATACATAGAAGCGGTCGAAGGACGCCCCAGCAGAAGCAAGTCGATCTATATTTGGGGTACTAAGGTTGGTATTTCCGTTCACACTGAGGTCCCCCCAGCCTTGGTCATCCGTAAGAATCACTACTATATTAGGAGGTGCATCGGCTTCAGCACCCAAATGGGTTATACTGAAAATGAAAAGGCAAAGGGTTAGAGTTTTCTTAAGCATAGGCTGGCGAATTTAGCCAAGTGTGAGCAGCTGGCAAGAATTTGAGAGACTAAGAAAAGCAACTTGAGTCGGGCCATCGAACAGGGTTCTATCTTGACGACCCTATGAAAACACTCAGCTATTTAACACTCTTCTTATCTCTTACCGGCCTGGCATTCGCACAAAAAGCGGACCGCCCAAATGTGCTCTTTATTCTCACGGACGACATGGGATGGCGCGACCTAAGTGGCGAAGGGAGTACCTTTTACGAAAGCCCGAATATCGATCGTATTGCCAACGAAGGCATACGATTCACCAACGGATATGCCACCTGCCAGGTGTGCAGCCCCTCTCGAGCCAGTATCATGACTGGTAAATATCCGGCTCGCATTGATATCACCGATTGGATCGGGGCAAAGATGGGCACTGAGTGGAAACGCAACACCCGCTTGCTGCCCGCGATTTACAACCACAACCTGGATCACAAAGACACGACCTTGGCAGAAGCCTTTACCGCAGCTGGCTATCGGACTTTCTTTGCGGGCAAGTGGCACCTCGGGAAGGAAGGTTCTCATCCCGATGATCACGGATTCGAGTTCAATGTTGGCGGTCACGACAAAGGCTCTCCTCCAGGAGGCTTCTTTTCGCCTTATACCAATCCGCGTATGAAAAGCGGTCCCGTAGGTGAATACCTTCCTTATCGCTTGGCAGATGAAACCGTTAGCTTCATCGAAAAGCACAAGGACGAACCTTTCCTTGCCTATCTATCATTCTACAACGTCCACGCCCCGCTCCAAACAACCAAGGCCCTGTGGGAAAAGTACCGGGCCAAAGCGGCCGCTCAACCTCAACCCACTGAGCGTTTCATCATCGATCGTACCTCACCCGTGCGTCAGGTGCAGGATCATCCCGTCTACGGAGGCATGGTAGAGGCCACCGACGACGCCGTGGGGAAGGTTTTGGATACACTCGATCGACTCGGATTGATGGACAATACCATCGTCGTATTCACCTCAGACAATGGTGGAGTCTCGGCAGGAGATGCCAAGCCAACCTCGAATCTTCCCTACCGCGGAGGTAAAGGCCGCCAGTGGGAAGGCGGGATCCGTGAACCCTACTATATTCGTTGGCCCGAGAGTCCACTCAATGGAACCACCATCGATACTCCAGTCACAGGCACCGACTTTTTCCCTACGCTCCTCGATCTGGCAGGTATCCCACTTATGCCTGAGCAGCATATGGATGGTGTCAGCCTCAAACCGCTACTCGAAGGAGAGTCCATCAAGGAGCGCCCGCTGTTCTGGCACTATCCTCATTACGGCAACCAAGGCGGGGATCCTTCATCGATCATCAGAGAGGGTCCGTGGAAGTTGATTTACTATCTCGAAGACAAACAAATCGAACTCTACAATTTGACCGACGACCCTGGTGAACACACTGACCTCGCCGGTAACTACCCGGAGTTAGAGAAGGCAATGTTTGCCAAATTACAGGACTGGTTCGTCGAAGTGGATGCCAAATTTCCAACCGTCAACCCAGACTTCAGCAGCCAACAGTACGAAGCCGATCGCAGCCACACTCGTTTAGTCACCAAACCCGCTCTTGAAAAAGAGCACGCTGAAGTGCTCGATCCCAACTGGTCACCTAAAGCAGGCTGGTGGGAAATCACCGGCGAATAATCCATCCTATTTATACTACTATGAAACATCTAATTGCACTACTGGCCATCAGCCTAATTTCTGTCTCCTGCAATTCGTTAGAGACTGCCACCGACTCATCTGAAAACGGCTGGAAAGAGCTCTTCAACGGTGAGAATTTTGATGGCTGGACCATCAGAGGCGGCGGCGCCAGCTACGAAATAAAGGACGGCACAATTGTTGGTATCAACGGACCGGAACATAACACCTTTCTTTCGACCTGGGATCTCTACAGCGACTTTGAATTGGAATTCGATGTCATGCTCAATGACCCAATGAACTCCGGCGTCCAGATTCGTTCCAAGGCCCGCTGGGAAACGGTTGACGAAATCACTATCGAGCGCGTCTACGGTCCGCAGATAGAGATTGAGCAATCCCCCGGTGAGTCGGGCTATCTGTACGGGGAACGAGCCGGCGGTTGGATGACCCCTGAAGATCAGCTTGTTAGACATTCCCATTTCAAAAATGACGACTGGAACCGCTATCGCATTGTTGCAAACGGTCCGCGCATTCAGACTTGGATCAACGGAATCCAAATCTCAGATCTCGTAGACGAAAACATTTACGAAGCTCACAAAGAAGGCTTTATCGGCCTGCAAGTGCATCGTATCGACGCCGAAGCAGGCACGCGTTCGGTCGCGTGGAAAAATATTCGCATCCGGGAATTAAATACCGGTGGAAAAGAATGGCGGTCGTTGTTCAACGGAAAAGACCTAGACGATTGGACCATAAAAGTAACCGGATACGATCTCGGTGAGAATCCCAACGGAATGTTCAGCGTTAAGGACGGACTGCTCAGAACCAACTACGCCGGTTTCGACAAATTCGACAAACAGTTCGGACACATCTTCTACAATGGTACGTTTTCTCATTATCGCTTTCGGCTGGAGTACCGCTTTTATGGCGAGCAGTTGGCAGGAGGTCCCGGTTGGGCCTACAGAAACAGTGGTATCATGGCACATGGTCAGACACCCGAATCCATGACCAAGGACCAAGACTTTCCCAATAGTATCGAAATGCAAATTCTGGGCGGTGATCCACCAGCCAAGAGAACCTCCGGCAATTTATGCACTCCAGGAACTCACGTGGTCATAGATGGGGAACTTATTGAAAGACATTGTACGAGCTCGACCTCCAAAACCTACCCGTGGGACGAGTGGGTGCAGATCGAAGTCCATGTAAATGGACCTGGAGAGATCGTACACTACATCAATGGCAATGAGGTTCTCCGTTATACGGAACCCCAATTGAATGACGGAACGATCCTCTCCGAAGGAACCATCTCCATTCAGGCCGAAAGCCACGGCGGAGAATTCAGGAACATAGAGATAATGGAATTGTAGAAATCCTATGAATCGGCAGCAAGCTACCTCCTACAAAACAGGTTCACTACGTAGCTGTAGGAGGTAGCTTGCTGCCGATTTTAGATCTCAAAAAAACCAGCCCTAAAGCCGCGGCATGGTCAGCGCGCCATCAATCATGATCACTTGACCAGTCGAGTAGGGGAAGTCTCCTCTTGCGAGCGAAGCCACTGCTTTACCGATATCTTCGGGATAGCCCCAACGTTTTGTCACGCAGAGTCCATCCTCGATCATCTTGTCATACTTATCAGTAACTCCGGCGGTCATATCCGTTTTGATAACGCCAGGCCTGACTTCGTATACCGGAATATCGTATTCGCCCAGTCTAGCAGCAAATCCCTGTGTCATCATACTCAAACCCGCTTTCGCAATGCAGTAGTCCAATCGATTGGTCGATACAACCGTCGAAGAAACAGATGTGATATTTACGATCGCTCCGGTAAAGGAGTCGTCCGCCTGCTTCGCTTTGACCATGTCGTTAGCCACGGCCTGACTCAGAAAAAACGGACCTCGAAGATTCGTTCTTAAGACCAAGTCGAAATTTTCTTCCTTGGCTTCCAGCAAATCCAACCGACCGGGCGAACCGATACCAGCATTGTTGACGAGTAACTGTACAGACCCACCAGCAAGCTTTCTACCGGCCTCCACGATGCTGGCGCGACCCTCAGTCGAACCGACATCACCTTGGGCATAGGCGACTTGCACGCCCTTGGAACGAAGTGCCTCAAGTGCATCTGTCACTCCCTCCTCAGGGCGCATACCATTAATGACTATGTTCCAGCCTTCATCGGCTAACTTGGAAGCTATTCCAAAGCCAATTCCTCTTGAACCTCCGGTTACAATCACGGTTTTCATTTTTTTATGAAATTTAGTTTATGGATTATTGATTAACAAACTCCCATTCGGCACTGCGAGGACGCAGTTGGCCCTACCTATTTCAATTCAAGGAGGTAGGGCAAGAGCGTCTCGCTCTGCCGCATGCGTTAGACAAGATCTTCTACATCGATCCACTTGCGTTCGTCCCAGCTCTTGATTCCGAGCTCGGCAAGCTGCACACCTTTGGCGCCTTCGAGCAGCGTCCAACGGAAAGGCTCATCGAGAACCACATGTTTCAAATACAACTCCCACTGAACCTTGAATGCATTGTCGTAGACTTCCTGCTCCGGAACTTTTGACCAGTCTTCAAAAAAGTCGACTGGCTGCTCGATATCAGGATTCCAGATTGGCTTTGGCGTGTTGCTGTAATGCTGGATGTAGCAATCCCGGAGCGTCACTACTGCCGAACCTTTTTCACCATCGACATGAAGCGTCAAAAGGTCGTCACGACGAACCCGAGTTACCCAGGAAGAATTGAAGTTAACGATGATTTCACCATCGGGACCTTCGATCTCGAACATGGAGTAAGCAGCATCATCAGCAGTAGCCTTGTATGTCTTACCCAATTCATCCACACGTTCTGGGATATGAGTCGCACCACGGCAATTTACGGTTTTCACCGGGCCAAACAAATTGTCCAAGACATAGCGCCAGTGACAGAGCATATCGATGATCATACCTCCCCCGTCTTCTTTACGGTAGTTCCAGGACGGCCGTTGAGCAGGAACGGTGTCACCCTCAAATACCCAGTATCCAAATTCTCCTGTCACAGCAAAAATGCGACCCAGAAAACCGTTCTCGATGGCCCGTTGCAGCTTAACCAAACCTGGCAGCCACAGCTTATCCTGAACAACGCCACTCTTAACACCTTTTTCCACGCAAAAGTTATGTAGCTCAACTGCAGTCTTCGTATCTACAGCAGTCGGTTTTTCACAA
>CALGUT010000486.1 GCA_937920335.1 uncultured Opitutales bacterium | reverse complement strand
TTCCGTTCTTCAAGCTGACCGACACGATGGCGTTGTTGTAAGGAGCGAGGTGTAGGGTGTTCTCGTTTGGGGTTGCGAGTAGTTTTAGTTCGATGCCATTTTCTTTGTGGTTCAGCTCGGATGTGTGGTGAACATTCGCTGCCAACTGAGCGCCATAAAGCATTCCGCTTAGGTAAACGGTTGTGAGGAAAATTGAGGCGGGTCTATTCATGCTCTAGTTTAGGGATCAGAGTAGAATTCTTGAGATGGGTCTTCAAGTGCTTAAACAGTAGTTGGTCCCTTTCTCGGTTATGAGGTTGAAAGTCCCTTGGAGGTTCTTAGTCTCGCGGAAAAAATATCAAAACTATGCATACCCTGAAAATCATTACCTTATTATCCCTTTCATGCTTGGTCGGATGGTTACCTTCCTATGCCGTCAGCGCAAGTGGACAACCTGAAGGTTTTAAAAACCTTGAAATCGGGGACGCCGCTCCTGATTTCAAACTACCCGGGATTGACGGAAAGACTTACACTCTAGCCGATTTTTCGGATCCCGATATACTGATGGTGTTTTTCACCGGCACACATTGTCCGACATCCAATGGAATGCAGCAGCGTCTGTTGGATTTGCTAGACGAATTGAAAGGCGAGAGCTTCGAAATTGTTGCAATTAATCCCAATAACAACGATGGCCTTCGCCCGGATGAGTTTGGCTACACCGATTACGATGAGTCGTTCGCAGACTCGAAGCGATACGCCGAGGATCTGGGTTGGGATTTTCCTTACCTATATGATGGTTACAAACAGATCACAGCTCGTGAATACGGCTGCCTCGCAACGCCTCACATTTTCATTTTTGATAAGGATAGAACATTGCGTTACAACGGGCGTTTCGACGATTCACGGTTCGCAGATCCGACGACCGTGAAGCATCCGGATGCTGAAAATGCGATCAAGGCCTTATTAGCTGGTAAGCCAGTTCCCGTAGAAACGACTCGCCCACATGGCTGTTCAACTAAATGGATTGAACGCGGTGAGCATGTCGCTGAGGTCGAGGCTCAGTTATCAGGCGTAAAGGCAACGATTGAGAACATTGACGCTGCCGGTGTGGCGAAGCTCCGTGCAAATGGAACCAATAAGTTGCGTATGATAAATGCGTGGGCCACTTGGTGTGCGCCCTGCGTTGAAGAGTTCCCTGATTTGGTCGGTATTCAGAACAAGTTTGGCTTGCGGGAATTTGAACTGATAACGATTTCGCTGGATTCACCGAGTCAAAAAGCGAACGCCCAAAAGTTCCTCAATAAACAAAGGGCCATCGTGCCCAATAAGTTAAAGAAATCCCTCGAAGAAGAGGGGCGAACAACGAATAATTACCTCTACACTGGGGCGAGTGTGGATGAATTGGCTGAGGCGCTTGATCCCAAGTGGCCGGGACCGGTTCCTTTTACCATTCTGGTGGATACCGATGGGACAGTTCTTTATCGCGTGGTCGGGAAGATCAACCCCAAGGAAGTGAGGACCAAGATTCTGGAAGTCATGGGTAACTATTACGTACCAACAGAAAGCTGAGTATTCGCGAATTTGGTTTTAATTTTAATCAATACCTTATGAGAAAACTCTATTTACTACCGCTGTTTTGTGCAATCGCAGTTGCACTGAGCCTATCTGCCCAGAAGCAACAGCAACCGAATATCGTATTCATCTTTACGGATGATCACTGTGAGCAAGCGTTGAGTGCTTACGATCCTTCCCGCATGTCGACTCCGAACATGGATCGTCTAGCTAACGAAGGGATGCGCTTTACTCGTTGCTACGTAACCAATGCGATTTGTGGTCCCAGTCGAGCGGTAATTCAAACAGGTAAGCACAGTCACCTGAATGGCTTCTTTCGAAATGGAATCACATTCAATGGGGATCAGCAGACATTTCCGAAGCTACTTCAGAAGGCGGGATATCAGACTGCGGTTGTTGGTAAATGGCATCTCGGATCTACGCCACAGGGATATGATCACTACGATGTGTTGGTCGGGCAGGGTCCTTACTATAATCCTCCGATGAAAACTAAGGGTGAGGATGGGGAGCCGGTAACATTAGAGAATACCGGGTACACGACGGATATTATTACCGATAAGACACTGGGTTGGCTGAAAGAAGAACGCGACCCTGATAAGCCCTTTATGTTGATGTATCAACACAAGGCACCTCACCGGGATTGGAAACCGGGACCGAAGTATTTGAACTGGTTGGACGACGTTACGATTCCGGAGCCCGAGACCTTGTTCGACGATTATTCAGGTCGTACGCAATCGGCTGCAAGACAGGCGATGGAAATAAAGACCCACATGAACGCTCGTGATCTAAAACTCGAGCCTCGTGGAAATCTTAACGACGAGCAATGGAAGGTCTGGAACGCTGCTTACAAGGAAAAGAACGAAGCCTATTTGGCCGCTTTACCGGAGATGACAGAAAAGGAGATCATCCAGTGGAAATACCAACGCTACGTGAAAGATTACCTACGCTGTGTGAAATCTGTGGATGATGGAATTGGTCAGGTTCTCGATTACCTCGAGGAAAATGGATTAGCGGATAATACCGTAGTTATCTATTCGTCTGACCAAGGTTGGTATTTGGGAGAACATGGTTGGTTTGATAAACGATGGATGTATGAAGAGTCTTTGAAGACACCGCTGCTCGTCCGTTGGCCAGGTGTGGTTAAAGCCGGAACCGTTCGCGATGAGATCGTATCGAATCTGGATTTTGCTCAGACTTTCCTTTCTATTGCTGGGGTCAAAGAGCCCAAGGATATGCAAGGTAGTAGTCTTGAGCCGTTATTCCGGGGACGTAACCCACGGGACTGGCGGGATGCGTTTTACTACCACTACTACGAGAATCCAGGGGGGCACAATGTTGCTCGCCACTACGGGGTAACGGATGGCCGTTATAAGCTGATCCATTTTTATGCGCTCGAAGATGAAGCGATCGACGATTGGGAACTATTCGACCTCGAGAAAGATCCCGAAGAATTAAATTCCGTGTATGGTCATAAGGACTACGCCAAGGTGCAAAAGCAAAAACTCAAGCAATTGAAAGATCTTCGTAAGCAGTACGATGTGCCTGAGCAAGATCCCGCATTTGAAAGACGTCGCCAAAATAATCCATCCTGATGAAACAACTGCTTATCTTATTAGTTTTCCTGGGCACTCTTGGAATTACTGTCCAAGGGGCCAGGCCTAACGTTCTTATTATATTCACGGACGATCAGGGGTTCTACGATGTATCCTACTATAACAAGAAGGACATCGAAACTCCGGCTATTGACGCGCTCGCCGAAGCGGGTATGCGGTTCGACAATTTTTATGCGAATTGTCCCGTTTGTTCGCCTTCTAGAGCTGCACTTCTTACGGGGCGCCAGCAAGACTTGGTGGGAGTGCAGGGTGTGATCCGGGATCGGGTTATTAACTCCTGGGGTTATTGGGATCCTGAATCCACCTCGATCGCGACGGTAATGGATCGAAATGGTTATCAGACTGCGCTGGTTGGTAAATGGCATCTGGGCCTTGAGTCACCGAACCTGCCTAATGATCGTGGGTTTAAGTATTTCAAGGGGTTTATTGGAGATATGATGGATGATTATTATCATCACCGACGTAATGGGCATAACTTCATGAGAAGAAATTTTGTGGAGATTGATCCGGAAGGGCACGCTACTGATCTCTTTTCGCAATGGGCGGTAGACTACATTGGTGAGGCATCGAAAAAGGAAGACCCGTTTTTTCTCTATCTGGCTTACAATGCACCGCACAGTCCGATTCAACCGCCGGAAGAGTGGGTTGAAAAAGTAAAGAAACGCGAACCCGGAATCTCGGATTTACGTGCGAGATTCGTCGCATTGACGGAACACATGGACTATGGGATAGGTCAAGTTGTCCAATCGCTTAAGGATAATGGGGTTTATGACGATACACTCATTATATTTTCCAGTGACAATGGCGGATCGCTTCGTTTTGGCTCCGATAATGGACCTTTGCGCGATCAGAAGGGAACTGTCTATGAGGGAGGCCTTCGTGTGCCAACAGCGATCGTATGGGAAAACAAGATACATGCGGGATCCAAGACCGACCATATCGGAATGACGATGGATATATTTCCTACGATACTCGATGTGTGCGGTATCGAATGGAGTGGCCCCGTTGACGGAGTCAGCTTTGCCCCAGTTCTTTCAGGCGACTCGATGGATGTGTCCGAACGCGCAATGGTTTTTTCCCGACGG
>CALGUT010000485.1 GCA_937920335.1 uncultured Opitutales bacterium | reverse complement strand
GAACCGTGATTTTTTATTCGTCCTTCAGCTTGAGAAATCAGTGATGTTTTTTCTGCTGTTGTTCATTATTGTGGTCTCAGCTTTTGCGATCACCAGTACGCTCTTAATCACAGTGGTTAGGAAGACTAAAGAGATCGGGTTACTCGGAGCGATGGGCGCAAAGGCTCCCGGTCTTGTCGCCTGTTTCACGTTGCAGGGGTTTATAATAGGTTTGGCCGGCACAGTTATCGGGTTTTCCCTGGCCTTCCTTGCGCTAGCGAATCGCAATGAAATCGTAAGGTTCGTCGCAGGAATATTTAATAAAGAAGAGACGCTCATCCGTTTCTATCAATTTACCAAAATCCCGGCCGATTATCAGCAAGCGGATTTCGTGTTCATCTTCTTCAGCGCTATTTTTATCAGCACCTTGGCTGGATTGATTCCCGCCTATCGCGCGGCTCGATTAAAGCCAGCTTCGGCACTGAGAAGCGAATAGGACTTCAAGGGGAGGGTCTATTCTTCCTCGACCTTCAACTGTTTCACAAAGGCTTCGGCCTCTGCAATGGCGAGGTTCATGTCGGTAATCAGGTTTGCTACTTCTGCTTCCATCGTCGTAACTTCGTCTTGAATTGAAGCAATCGCTCGCGCGTTTAGATTGTGCTTTAAAAAGAGTACCTGATCATTGAATACAATAAGGATTGGGTCCATCTTGCTTTCCGCTTTCTCCATGGCTTTGACCAAGGTTTCATATTCACGGCGGGTGGTCTTTAATTGAGTGGCACTCGCATTGCGAAGGTTGTCAGATGAAAATTCGTTTAGCTCGGACTCCCATTCTTCAAACAGTGCCTCGGCCACGTTTTTAACAGCTGCTATGCGCCCACGTACGTCATTCGCTCTCATCACGGAGTTGTTATATTCCTTTTGGAGCTTTTTATAAGTATCTATCAGCTTGCTGCTCTTCACCGTGACGGTTGCACGAAACGCTTCCAATGCGTCAGCAAATTGCTCCTTTGCGACCTCCTGGCTTTCCTGAGCCTCTTCGACACGGTCCACCAGAATTTCACGTTTATGGATGCCCATACGCTCCATGGTATCGTAGTAAACGGTCTGGCAACCCCAAGTGAAAAGGGTGGCTGCAAGGACTAGTAATAATGAGCAATAACGCATGCTCCAAGGTCTACAGCGTTGTGGGGATTGAGCACAACTACTTTCAGCCAATTCAGGGTTAGCGCTTCCCCAACTTGTATTTAATCAACCAAATCAGGTGTTTGACTATGATTCCTGGGTTCGTGAGAGATGCCTTGATCTTCCGTTTACGTCGGAGTTTCGGATGTTCATAGATCTCGCCATGTTTTCCGTGGAATTCAAATACCAGGTATTTGGCCATAGTTTCGCTGGTGCATTTCATACCGTGCAATTCGCCTGCAGCGCAGTAAACGACGGAAGGTGCCTTTACAGTTTGGTTCAAGGTTTCAAATTCTCCTTCCAGTAAAACGAGCGCTACATCATAGCCGTCTGCATGAGGTTCGTACCCACCTCCTGGGTTGATGTGGGTCGTATGAACATGCAGCTTTCTCAGAAAGTCTGTTTTACCTTCGAGAATGACATCTATCTCGCGCTCCGTGTCGATGTGGTTCTTCGCATCAAGAAACTCACCCGCCCTAATGAATTGGTGTTCCAGCAAGTGGTCGGAGTGATACTCGTCGGTCAGCCATTTAAACATGAGATACAGGACCGGTTTATCAGAGGTATTCTCGATCGTATGGCGCCAGTTTCCGGGATAGTAAACGAAGTCGCCGGCTTTGGCTTCATTCGGTAGCACATTATCGGAGCCTTTGACATCTTCGATGTGAAGCGTCGCTTCACCGTCGATCACCATTAATATCTCTTCTTCTGGATGAACGTGAGGAGGGTGGGGTGTCTTGCCGGGAGCCAAAATCGAGTAGTGGATCTCCATAAATCGAAATTCAGGTGTCGTCCCGAAGCCGACACTGAATGATTTGAAGCCGTTCTCGCCTGGTTCACCAGGGCGAATTTCCATGGGGTCCACCACGGTGGTGATTACGTCTTTGGAGTTTCTGGGGCTGGCGGAAGGTCCTGGCATAATAAGATTGGTGTTGGCGTCGCTTTGTCCGCGAAGAATTAAACAGGGAGGCCTTGGAGTATCGAAGGTCTCGACCGGCCAGCGAAAGTGACGAAACTTAGGTATGCGTACGGCACAGTCAGCGCGTGCGTATTGAATGAGTAGGGCCGTTCGTTTTTTGAGGTGAGTCGTATTATTCGATCCATGCCATAGTCTTCCGTCAAAGAAAAGGGCATCTCCATTGTAGGTTTCCAAGTATTTGACCTCACTGTCAGTCTGAAAGGTGCGAGCCCATTTTTGAATGAGTTCGTCTGTTATTTCATCCACCTCAATTCCCTGATCCACGGCATATTGAACGAGTAGTTGGGGCGCTTGGTGAGAACCGGGGACGATCTTCAATGAAGTTACGGGTTCCGTATTTTCGATCCCCATCCAGACTGAAACAAAGCCGTCTGACCCAGCCGATTCTAGATCATTGTGCCATTGATGGGCTTGCCCAGGAACTCGTTCCGCTAGTTTTGCGCCCCATAGTATTACGCTTTCGCCAATGAGTTCCTCGACCCGATCGACGAAACGGTCGTTCTTGGCGATCGCCGCCCAGGAAGGAATGGTGATGGCGCTGCTTTTTGACCAGGAAGGTGTGGTGAAGTAGTCTTCGGTACGAATTCCTTCAAGAATGTCTTTGCACTCTTTTTTTGAGAACAATGACTTTTCTACTAGAAAGCCGGATTTCTGAAACTGCTCTTTCATAGGTAAATTCATTCAGGATGCTCAGAAGCTTCTGTTAACCACCAGGGTGCTTCTCCTTCCCAGGCGGCTGGGATTCCGTTTTGAGCCAGTTTAATGACAGTTGCATGATCCTCTTCGGTTGGGCGGAATCGTTCGTCTTTCACTTCAAAAATAACGTCATCTTCCGTAATCGTCACGTCCACCGGAACGAGCCAGCAGTTCCAGCGGACGGGATTGTCCTTTTGAATAAACTCATGATCGAATGCGGTACTCCACCATCTGCCGTTGTGATCCTGAAACAAATTTCCGTGACCAGCGTTTTTGATCATCATCCGTCGTTTTCCATAAGGCCCTTTTAAGTTCTTGGACACTGCGTAGTAAAGATCGTAGGTGTTAGTGGGTTCGTAGCCGTAACGTCCCGACGCAATATGTACATATTTGTCGTCAAACTTCATCATGAGCACTCCTTCATAGCCGAGCGGGTGATTGCCGTTGTGCTCCAATACCATAGGCTCTTCTGAAAGCTCTCGCATATCCTGAGTCATTTTGGCGATTTTGTCTGCACCCCATAGATAGTAAGTGTCATCGTTTTCTCGGTACAAATGAGCGTCTATCCCGCTCCCATAAGCCATTGGATAGACTTCGTAGGGACCCTCCGCTTTGCCACTTGTGCTTTTAAGCAGCCCGTGTCCCGAAATATTTAAACAATGGGTAATCCAAAAGGTACTGTCTAAGAAGTGGATCTCAGGGGCCCACACTGCGCGCGGGTTTTTATACTGCGGGTTTTTGACCGTCTGAGAAAAGTGCCAGCTGTTTTGTGGTTCACCGTCCTTGTAAAGATCCCATACGAATCCCAGCGCCTCCCAATGAGCTAGGTCCAGGCTGCGCCAGAGGTGAATACCGATCGTGTCTCCCCAGTGGCTGCCTGCGGTCGTGCCGGTGAGGTAAAAGAAACCATCAGGGGCAGCCTGGATATAGGGATCACGAATTTTTTCATTCAGTGCGAGAAAGGCCTGGTCGTGGGAATCAATCAGCTCCAACTTCTTCTCTGCCGAGAATAAATTCGGGTTCGATAGGGTTGTTTCCGCTGGATCGGAATCCGTGTTGGAGCAACTTATTATGAACAAAGCCAGGGTGCAGCAGATGGCGATGGGTAAGTTCATGGTGAGATAAAGAATTATGCTTTGCGTTAGGAGCAAATTTATTCGCCCTGTTATGAGTCATCGTCTCGGTATTTTCGAGAGTCCAAGATTGGAGTAAACGTGGTTTTCGAATAAATTTACGAG
>CALGUT010000484.1 GCA_937920335.1 uncultured Opitutales bacterium | reverse complement strand
GTCCAAGTTGGGCAGTCGGAGTACCAGTAGCCGATTAGGTTCGGGTCGTTTTTTAAGCGCGTACACTCGCTCCTAGCTATGTAGTCGCACCAGTCTTCAAACGCAGAGCTCCGCAAGTCCTGATTCTTATGCCAGGGGTTCCAGGAATGCGTTTCAATGAATGGCAGCATGTGGAAATAGGGCATGTCGAGCGCCTGGTATTCTTCATAGCTCCAGTTCGCCGAGTGCGCCTGCTGTTTTATCGTTACTTCTTGTACCCAGCCGACTGAGTTAAACTCCCAATCCTGCAGGTGCGGCCTGACTCCTTCTTTGATCCAACGAATCTGACTGTTTCCATACTTATCCTGCCAGATGTGTTCGTTTTCGGGATACATCAATGTGGCTGAGTCGAAGTGGTTCAACCCGAGTGAAAAGAAGGGCTTTTTATCGGGTGTTTGAAAGAGCCAGCGGTCATTTATTTTTTCCAAGGTGAAAAAGGAAGCTGCGTTAGAAGCGCTAAATGCTTTGGGGAGAAAAGCGGCTGAGATGAGAGCCGCTGTGGAGGATTTGAGGAAAGATCTACGAGTGGTCATGAGTAGAAAAATATCGGATGAATAATAAGGTATTAAGCTCTGCGATTTAGTGGGAGAAATCAGTTTCGATCAGGATAAAGATCACGATTACGACTGTTTGAGATAGTCATGCGACTCAATCATTTTATTTTCAAATGGGCCTTGATGTCATGTTCCTCCCAGAGCCTTCTGAGTTCATCATCAAGGACAGCAAGCTCTTCATCACTCGCCGGGTGGGGGCTATGCAGATAAACTTCGGTGTTTATCTCGTGGATACGAGATATCAGGTCAGGACGTGGCTCCCCGTCGATGGTGTAGATGCCTGTTTCCTGGTCTTTATGTACTACTGCAAGCTCCTGGTCGTAGAGACACATGCAGAAGGTTGCGCCCATCGTCCGAGGATCCTTGTAGTGGCGCATCAGCGTTGCTTGGTAGATTTCTCCACGGGCATCGTGGCTGATGAGACCTTTATACATATTGCCGCCATTGTTGGGATAATGAAAACCGACATCTTCATCGGAAACGATCATGGGCAGGCCGGCTGCATCTGACAGGTCACTAATGTTGAACGATTCATTCCAATGCTGGGGAGCGATGAGGTCGAGGTAAGGAGCTGCGGCTTTCCAAGCCCTACCAGTCAGCGCCCATTCTTTGATGAAGGAGCCGAGAATGAGATGATTGGTATCATAGCGCCGGATGGCCGTATGGGCCATCTTGTAAAGGTGGATGCACATGTGGGCAACGATGGCATTAAAGTCATCCAGTTTGCGTGGATCAAGACGCTTGCCAACGGCGGGATAATTCGCGCGGCCAAAATCTTTTTCGTAAACCAACAGGGCCTTGGTTTTGAGATCGGAGATCTTGTTGAGCTTCATGCCGTAGATCTTATTGAACTCCTTCACATTACCTTGGTAGCGCTTGTCTAGAAGGTCAGTGATGGCTTTTCTCCCATGGCTGTTAGCGGGAAGCGACATGTGGTGATTGATCCAATCCTGGGAATGATTGAATGCTCCAAAACCATAGTAGTAGCCCAGCACAAGCGGGTTGTCTTTAGCGGGTATACAGGCCGCTTTGGCTCGATCCTCGATCAACTGTTTGTAAGCTGGGTCAAAGATGTCGGGTAACGTCTCACCTTCGACAAATTCCCAAGGATGCTTTAGCAAGATGACACCGACAGCATAGGGAAATTTTTCTTCTTCGAAGACCTTTTCGGAAAGAGGCAAATCAACATAGCCATTCAAATTGCGTTCAGGACTACTGGCACCCCCGAGAGCGGAGTTAAATCCCATTTCCCGGGCCTTGGCCACGGAGTCACGGATCCAGGCTTCCTTATCATCGCCGAAGAGCGTTTGGGCCGCTTGTCGAGTTTCACCAGACAACATGTGGCTGAGGGCTACTGGATAAAAAACATTGCCATCTGGCGTGACGAACCAATGGCGTCCATCGATTTCTTGAACGTGGAAGAAGCCTGTCCTTTTACCCTTGATGCCGGTCCACCCGCCATATTGATCTAGTTCTGCTTTTTTGTGAGCGTGTGATGCAGCTGAGAGCTCATCAAAGGCTACTTGTTGAAGGGCAGCTGCCTGTGACCGTGAAAGGCCTAGTTCAGAGGCGCACCGCTCTTTTTCGCCCAGCGACCTAGGGTCGAGTCCAGTGATGTCGCCGAATATTACCAACGCGGCCAAGTAGTATCCGTAAGTGCCACCGTGATAATAGTCATGCGTCCATAGGCTCACTTTCCCGTAGTCGATCCCGTCGTAGGGATTCGGGTCCGCGACGTTTGCAGCCATAGCCCGGTTCCATGCTTCGCCGACTGGAACGACTCCTTTGATAAATGGTGTGCTCGCGGCGGCGAGATCGTAACCAGCGCGGACATCCTTTGCCATCCGGTAGATAGACTTTCCGTGCCAGTGTCCATTTTCAGGATACGTTTGGTCGGCTCGAGACCAAGTCGCTTCCAAGTAGATTTGCACATCCGGATTATATTTCCTTAGCAGCTCTGTCATCTCTTTGGCTGTGCGGATAAGGGTTGAAGGATCCCCTGGCTTGTCGCGATCCAGGGTGCTGTATCCATGCATGTTTACGTAGTCCCAGGATCTTCCGAGCACGTCTGTTTTTTCTGCTAGATGCCGGTCCAGTCCAGATCCGGGAATGAGTTCGTGAAATACATCGAAATCCAATCCGGCTTGTTGCGTGAAAGCTTTGAACAATGCAGGAACTCCACCCCGGCCGTTGCCATTGAGGTCGGTGACGGAGTCGGTCCGGTAGAATTGGACGGCTGAACCGGCGCCGAAGGTAAAACTGTTTCCGATAAAGACTATGGTTTTGGCGTCTTCAGAACGGTGCTCGGTGGCCGCTGCGTGAATTGAAAGCAGAGCGACAAATACGAACAGGCCGAAGAACGAGAGGTATGGGGTAAATCTCATAGGCCGAAAATGAGCCATCGATATTCAAACGGCAACTCTATCTTCGGGGTGTTCCAAGGGGTTTGAGGCTCTTTTGCTCATTTCATCAACCGCGATTTTTGTCACTAACTCAACATCGGGTTTTGGATTCTGGAGGGGGCGACGTATGCAAATGATCTTTAGATTGAGGGTCTCGATTTTGGACCTCTGCTGTTCAGGAGAGTCGGCATTAAGTTGACATGTCAAAAAATTAATTTTGAATAATCAAAATATGGATTTTGAAAGTACGTCAGTAAGTCGTTTAAAGTCGATATCACACTGTATCTCTAGTATGTTATTTGCACTAATCGGGTACCTCACGATTTACGCGGAATCAACAGATCATGACGAGCCCGTTCAGCTCGATACTTTCAATGTGGTAACGACCGGAACGGGAACCTCTCGGCTAGTTGAGGACCTTCCGATCCGCACTGAGTTACTCTCGTCTGATTTATTTCTTGCTTCGGCCAGTCGCGACCTGGGGGCTGCGTTGGAATACCTTTCTGGAGTGCGCACCGAGGCGAATTGCCAAAATTGCGGAACAGCTGAGATAAAAGTGTTAGGACTCGGAGCCGGATACAATCGTTTGCTTTTTGATAGCCAGCCTCTGTTCTCTGGTTTGGCTTCCGTCTACGGCATCGAACAGATTCCAACCAGTTTTATTGAGCGGATCGAAGTTATAAAAGGGGGTGCTTCATCGTTGTATGGGCCGGGCGCAGTCGCGGGTGTGATTAATATTCTACCGAAAGAGCCGCTACGCGACGGACAGCGGTTAGACGTAAGCAGTGAG
>CALGUT010000483.1 GCA_937920335.1 uncultured Opitutales bacterium | reverse complement strand
AAACGTCTGGTGGTTGGAAGCTACACTTATGGTGTGATGACCTCAGAAGATCGGGGAGCTACATGGCAGTCACGAAATGAGGGGCTGCCGGATCCCCACCGGGTGTGGCGCGTTGCGGTCCACCCTGAGACTGGGCGGTTGTATGCGAGTGTCTATCAGTCGGCCCTGTATGTATCCGATGATTTTGGTCGGACTTGGTCGCGAGAGGGTCTGGAAGGATCAGCCATCAACAGTTTTGTATTTTTGCCAAAGGAGGAACGTCATGCAGCACAGTAACCGAATAACCAGACGACTGTTTCTCATAACGCTTTCCTTAGTAGGATCGTTTCTGGGATCTTTAACGGCTCAACCTTCGTACGAGGCACCAGCTCCTGGGCAGGAGGTTGTCGAAGATGCAGCTGAACGGCGGGCGCAGTATATGGATCGCGTGAATGAAGTCATTCATTGGCGGGCTGAGATCGTGGAGCGCGGAGATTCGGAGAAAATGGATCTGGCTTCCGTGTCGGCCAATCTACTGCTTGGTCGGAAGATCGAGGAGTGTTCAGCTCGTGTGATTGAGCTAATGGAGACACCGGGTTCTGGTCCCTTTTGGATGCTGCCGATTGTCACAGCTACATTCACCGGGAAAGACTTACTCTCCGACGAGGCACATGCAGCGATACGAAAGGCCTGGAAGGAAACCTATCAGCTTCGCGGTGATACCGAGAATCACTTCGCCATGTATTATACCATGCTCTATCTCATGTCTGAGCTGTATCCCAATGAGCCGGGGGAAACCTGGTACACGGGGAAGAGCTCGGAGGAGAATCTAATAGAGTCCCGTGATTACTTGATCGATTGGATGGATATCATGACGACGATCGGGCAGGGTGAGTTTAATCCCACTCACTACATCGGTGAGTATGCAATACCCATGCTATTTCTTGTTTCCTGGGCGGAAGATCCCGAGATGCGCTTACGTGGTAAAATTGTCTTGGACTGGCTTTACGCCGGACTCGCAGCGAACACGATCAACGGTGTGTTACGCGGACCCAATTCAAGGACTGATGACAGTTCGGTCGTCGAACGCTGGAACAGTCTGGCTTCCTTTTTCTCTTGGATAAATTTTGGAAACACTCCGCCGCAGCGAGGGTTTAGCTGGGGAAACTACTATGCGATCGTGGCAGCCAATTATGAGGTTCCTGAAGTGATTTACCGAATTGCCATGGATAGGGATGGTCCGTTCGAGCAGCGTGACTTGAAGCGGTCCAGGCATCGTTGGCGGTATGCAGATGTCGCCAAGCGTCCGATCTACAAAACGACTTACATGACAAAGGACTATGCGGTTGGGTCGTATCAAGGGGGGATGGCTGATCCGATTCAGACGCATGTCTGGGATGTTACTTGGGCAACGCCCGATCCGCGTGGTAAACATCCGACGATGTTTTCGATACACCCGTATTCAGCTTCCGAAGGCATGCAGGCCTATTTCAACGTGCGACCCGATACGATGGTGACGGCGGTAGCTGCAGAAGGCAAGCCGTCTTATGATGTGGCGGATAAGCTCGTTGGTTGCTCACCCTTTGAGGAAGTGATGCAGAATCAGGATACGATTATTGCGCTTTACGACATACCCGAGGGAACTCGGTTTGAGCAGGTGAACGGATTTTTCTCAAAGGATCTTGAGGACATTATCGAAGATGAGTCTGGGTGGATATTCGCTCGGGGAGGGGACAGCTATCTGGCTTACTATCCCATGGCCGACTATCGTTGGGAAGCGCATATGGCTTACAAACGGCTTCCCTCAACGGGTGGCTACAAATACGAGCGTGTTGAAAGCGGCAGTCAGATTATTGTCAGCCCTCATCGGAAAAACGGTACCATCGTTCAGGCAGCGGCCGTCTCTGAGTTCTCAAGTTTCGAAGACTTTAAGGCCACGATACGAGCCCTTCCTCTGGAAATAAAATTGGAGCCGACACCGCAGGTGAAATTTAAAAGTCTACGGGGTAAGGAACTAAGCTTCAAATATGGATCTGCTCCTATGGTAGATGGAAAGCGGATCGATTACTCAAAATGGAAGTTGTTCGAAGGCCCTTATCTCAATGCTGAAAAGGGATCGCGAAAGCTGGTGATCAGTCATGGTAGGATCGAGCGTATCCTGGACTTCAATACGTTGACGCTTTCAGATCGGGTGTTGCCGAACTAGAAGCATCTAAAACTCGTAGCCTTTGAAATGCACGGGATCGTCGGGCTGACGGTAGCGGGTTTTGTAGGTCTTGTTGCCCGCAGCGTATTTCAGGAAGCGGTCGAGGGGTACGACTTCAACCGGGCCCTCAAGGTTTTCAACGACGGTAACAAGGCTGTTAACATCGTTTGATTCACGTACGTGCACTAAAAGAAAGTAGGGAAGGTTGCTATTCAGTGCTATAAGCTCATTCAGGTCGGCAGTCACTTCTTCGCGTGGTCGCTTGGGGTCTATGTAGTAGTCGTAGGACATCATCGGGCGATTGTCCCGTAGATCCCAGGTCCGGGCAGGACCATATCCATTGATGAATCCAATGACGTCCGGAAATGCTTCGTAGTAGGCATCTATGGTCTCTTCCCAGAGATCCACGGTTCCGACGTTACCATCTGCCACTGAGTTGTCCATGATCTCCATGACATGTTCATCCAATATGGCCATGAGTTCCTTGGCTTCGTTCATCAGTATCGGAAACCGATCTTTAGGGATGTTGTTGGGATACATGTAGCCCGGTCCAGAAAGACCCCCGATAAAGTAGTCGTTGGGGGTGGCGGATTCATGAAAGTACTCCAGAGCCGCGGGGGAGAATTTCGTCCAGTTCATCGTGACCTGCCAGGCGAAAGGAAGCTTTCCGCGCCCCGGTTTGGTCCAGACTCCGATACCGATGCTATCGGATTGGACGAATGAAATGTAGACCTTTTTCTCAGATACCAGTTTCTCATCGAGATCAACGTGGTGATTGTTGGTGAACTTAAAGCCTTCTGTGAATTCAAAGTGATCGTTGTAGCTGAGATTGGGCAGATTGTGAAGACCCTCCATTTTGTGACCGTAAGACGAAAGGAGCATAGTGGATTGTTCCTCGGTGTCTTTTCCATAGGGATGCCATCCAAAGATGGTCGCTCCGACGTTGAGATCTTCCAGTAGTTTGCGATTGAGAGCGACTTCGTCGGCCTCTTCCGGATCTGCGGATAACTCGTGGAAGAACATTTTTTCGCGAATCCCCCAGTCGGCCATAGCCGGCTGCATCGTTCGGCCCCGATGACCACCCATAAGCATGATTTTGTCGCGGTTGCAGAGGTCCCAGTAACGCTCGATAGCGTCGGCATATATCTCTGTATGAGTCTGACCCGTGTAACGTCCCCGGAGGTCGTCGATCGGTTTTAATCCGTGCTTTTCGACCAAAGGGATTTGATCTTCTGTGACAACGATCGCATCTTCTAAGCCTGCTATGGTAAACGCTACGTTCGATGTAGTACCGATAGTGGTGTCCCAAACGACATACCCTTTTGCATAGCGCTTGAAAAGGCTGAGTGCTTGATCGGCGGATTCGATTTCCTTAAAACGAATACCGTGCTTGCGCTTGTAGAAATCGTAGAGGGGTTCCGTGATCTCCCACTGAAAATCGTGCGGGTGGATAATGTAGAGTCGAGCTTCGTCTCGATTGGCCAATCCTTGTAAGCTGATAAGCATGGCTTTTTCAGGCATACCGCCAGCGGTGTTCCAATCACCGTCAAAACGCATGACCCACGCATCCTTTGCAGGCTGACCAAATGTAGGGCTAATAAAACCGCCGATAATGACGGAAGAGAGTAAGAGAAATTTAGTGACGCGATTCATGGGTTCTAAGGACGGGAATTGTCGTCGGACGGAAGTTTGCGGAAGCGGTAGACGAGGGGAGTGTTGCGCGTCGAATGCAGCTCGATCAGCGTGAGGGTGTCGTTTCCGACTCCGAGACGGTATTCGTAGTAAAGCCGCATGGTGGCCTTACCTTGAGAGATCTCTACAGGAACGGTGGTTTCCACTCTTAAGGTGCGATCGTCGTCCAGCCACTTGGAGCTCACCTTGGATTTACTTTTCTTGGGTGGATAAACGGCCATATGGCGCTGCTCTATCCGAAAGAAATTGGAGATTGAGACCGTTTTTCGAGTGTTAACTGTGTTGGTTTCTAGAACCCGGGTCGTACGCCATCGCATGTCATGTTCGATCGCGACCTTGTCCCCATCGATCTTCAAAATGAGATCCATGGCGGTCCAACCGTCGAGAGCGGAACTCCGTTCAGTATCGAGACGCCAACGTCCGTCGAAATTAGAGTTTGCAGCTGTAGTGCTCAAAGGAACCAGAAGACTAACAGCGAGACAGATAAATAGAAGTGCTTTCATAAGACGAACTTCACCAGACTCTGACTGCAACGATTACCCGGTTCTACACAAATAAAGCTTTACCATAAAAAATACTGACGGCTCTCACCGTGCCATTGTTTTAGAGAGTATCGGGACGCGGAGGGTAATCCGGCTGCCGTTTTGAACTGAGTATTAAGAGTAACGAGTAGATTAAAACTAATGGTACCCAGGGCGGGAATTGAACCCGCACGCCCTCACAGGCAATGGATTTTAAGTCCACAGCGTCTACCGATTCCGCCACCTGGGCCCATTAAAGAGTAGGGACGCTAGTAAGGGGTTATCTCAGTGCAAGCCTTGAATATACGATTCAGACACCGCTCGTAAACCAAGCTTGGATGAACACTCTGAGTGTTCAACACCTTGCTCGTATAGGCAATAGCTACTCAAGTCTGAGCTGTTCTGATGCAGGCTCTTAGTTTTTCAGCTGTGATTTCAACGTTCTGTCCCAGATAAACATTATGAGTGCCCGGTAATCGAAACATTTTTCGTTCTCCTGTAACTAGATGTTTCCAATCCCTATTCTCTAAATTGCCGGTGGCACCTTCGGTAATCAGGCAAGTGACAGGACCTGGATAGGGTGTCGGTCTATATTTCTTGATGATTTTGACATAGGGTGATGTCAGGCTGAACCTATAATTGGGGCGATCTTCTTTGGGTGAAGATTTCGAATTGTTTAGGCGAATAAGGATTCTTCGAATTATGAACGATCGTTTGAGCTTAAAGATGAGTCTATGTAGCGCGTTCTGAAGGGGCGTATCCATTAATACCAATAACCCTAATTTCTGCCCTTGATCGACGAGCTGTTTGGCCATTTCAAATGC
>CALGUT010000482.1 GCA_937920335.1 uncultured Opitutales bacterium | reverse complement strand
AATGTGGTTCATAGATTTATGTATGTAACCCCATTCAGAACGGTCGGTTTCAGGTAATGGCTATAAATTTTTCTGGAGTCGCTAAATTGGAAATCAGGGTTCATTCGTTAGCTGCCCTTTAGGTGATTTAGCTATTGATATAGTAAAGGATAGCGTAAGTTTAAGGGCTTAATAGAGTATGACTATCAGCACGGTGATAAGAATAACTCCACCTCCAATTACCCACACCATGAGCGATTTTTTCCTGCGTCTACGATCATAGTAAAAACCGCTTCGAGGCCTGGGAGATGGGCGCGTACGACGGTTTTTGGAGTAAACCCATGTTTCGGGATCCGATTCGATTCTATTTCCCGAGCTATTCTTTGCGATTGCTGGCGCCTCTTTTTTTGGGATTCCCGGAAGCAAGATTTCATGCGATTCATTAAACACTTTTGGAGTCTTTGGAACTTCTGTTATCCAGTTGTCCAGCTTGTTGAGAATTTCCATTGGGTTTATCTCTTTAGGCAAACTGTCTGCTGATTCTGCGATGATATGAGTCACTCCACTCAGTCGACCGCTGTAATCCTTGATGTTGATAGTCTGATTTATGAAAAGGTGCCACTCAGTGCCACCAAACTGTTTTACTTCATGGCGGGGAGCAACAATCGCTTCTCCAACTGGAAACACACTCGTTTCTTGTTCGAGTTTGCGGATCAGCGATTGCGGCAGTTCAAGGTGCCCAGCGATTAGACAGTATCCGCTTCGCCCCGGCTGTAGACCATGGGGAACGCTACTAAATACGAGTTGTTTCGCCATCAGTCTTGGTGGTGTTTGTTGAATATCGTAGACCAGCTGTTTAACCACCAAAAGATGGGTATTTCGACTCCGCTAGGTTTGATATTTTTTGGCACGGGGCTCAATTCTCCAGTCTTGATGCGGCGAGGTGCGTGGCCCAAAGAAGAGGACGCAAAGTAAACCACTTTTTCTGACAACGCCTCTGCACGAGCGACCATGGCTGGAACGCGTGTGTTCAATGCCTCACGCAGTATTCTGGAATTTTCTTCAACGACTAATGAGCTGAAGTGTCGACCATTCCAAGGATCTTGAAGCCGTTGTATGGGCTCCCAGTCGTCGATCATATCGGATTTGTTGACGATAAATGCGAGGGGTGTATTTAGCTTGCCCAGCGGTGATAGTTGATGGAGCACGCGGATTCGGTTTTCCAGCTCAGACAGGAGAAGCTCCTGGCTTTCCGTTGGGTATCGGCGACTGAGTTGTGGATCTTTGGATGCTTTGAGATGTTTGCGGAAATTGACATCTTTGGCGGGGTCGAAGAGAAAGCACCACAGGTGTGCGTGCGCGATATGGTGTGTGACTGGGTTTGCAGTACCATCAGATCCTGGTTGAAAGTGTTCTCCGGCATTGTCGTAGAAAGTAAGGCTTTGCGACTTTCGTGTTTCCCCTTCGAGTATGTAAGTAAAGGGTTTAGGTAATAGGGTCGGGCGACCATTCAGCTTGACCTTCGAATACAGGTGCCCATCTAAACTTGTTTTGGCCAAGTAAGCTTCAGCTGCATTTCGCGCACTGAATAAGCGATGTCGCATGCTATTCAACGGAGCGTTCGCGGTAGGATCCGCATCTTTCCAATGGAAGTTCCATTTTTCGAAGGACTTCTTCTGTAGTTCATCGGTCAATACCGCTAGAAAATAGCTTTTCCCGGCGCCGGGGGACCCGAGAACAGAGATGAACGCCTGGGGTATATCACTCAGTCCATGGGGTATCTTTAAGCGGCACTGTGGGCAGGCTCTTTCCAGACACGGAGTTCCCGTTGCATCGAGAGGGACGCCGTTTTCATTAAACGAGTCGGCTTCGAACCGGAGCATATCATCGTCACCTAAGAGTGGATCTCCACGTAAAGACTCATGAGTAGCAATGGTTAGTAATTCGCCATCATAATAAGGACTCCAGCAGTGCGGACACTGAGCCTGGTGGACAGCACCGTTCGGTTGATTTGTTGAGTAGGGACGGTGTTCTTTTATTTTCTCCTTGATAATCTCTTGCTGTGGTTTGGCTGCGGGGAGTTCCATTTCTAGCACTTGACTGATGTAGAATCCTTTGGCTGATCCTTCCGGGTAGTAAATTAATTCCTCGGGGTCTTTTCTTTCAGCTATGACCCAGGGCTCCAATTGAAGCTTATCGAGAGGCCCAAAGATCGCCCCGGTTTCTGGTTCAAATACCAACCAACGATCCAGACGGATACGATGTACCCAGGCTTTTGGCTCTTGGGTGTGGCACAGAATGAACTGCTCGTCCTGAATTTGTAAGGTATACTCTGTTTTTGGAACGAGTG
Source organism: uncultured Opitutales bacterium (assembly GCA_937920335.1). Lineage (GTDB taxonomy): Bacteria > Verrucomicrobiota > Verrucomicrobiia > Opitutales > UBA2995 > UBA2995. The sequence goes on along the minus strand of CALGUT010000482.1, from coordinate 335 downwards.
TCTCACCGGCCCACGGTTTCCCATCAAGTAGCAAGGTGTCGCCGGGATTGACAGGCTCCACATCCAGTTTGGTTTTGTCTTTTCTGAATGAGAGCAAGTTGCTCGGCGGCTTAGCTTGGTCTAGATTCCAAGTGTTGACCGAGCCGTATCCGAGAGTAAATTTTGATTTTCGAATGAAACGATGTTTTCCTGAGCCAATGTGGATGATCACCGTTACTGACGGTTTTAACCAGTGTTTAAGTTGCTCAATCATGCTGTCCGACCCTAAAAAAGAGTCATGTTCGTAGAGCTATCAACGGGGTGATACAAGACAAACTCAGAAAACGATTGAACTC
>CALGUT010000481.1 GCA_937920335.1 uncultured Opitutales bacterium | reverse complement strand
GGTGTCCCTGGCGTGGATCCGCATGTTCGTAGAGGTGAGTACCGTCAAACTCCGCCAATGCAAATGCATCTTTGGGGAAGTGGGCTGGAACCCAATCCATAATAACGCCAATACCCTTCTGGTGAAGCACGTCCACCAGTTCTCTGAATTCATCCGGATGCCCATAACGATGAGTCGGTGCAAAAAATCCGGTAACCTGGTAACCCCAGGAACCTGTAAAGGGGTGCTCCGCAAGGGGCATAAATTCAATATGCGTAAATCCCATCTCGACGGCATAATCACCCAACTGTTCACCCATCTCCAGGTAACTCAACGGACGACCTCCATCCTCAATCTTTTTCTTCCACGAACCCAGGTGTACCTCGTAGACAGATATCGGCTGAATTTCACCTTTCTCACCGGTGGAACGTTTTTCGATCCAAGAGTCATCTTTCCACTCATACTTATCCAAGTCATACAGAATGGTACAGTTATGAGGCGGTGGTTCGTAATAAACGCCGTAGGGATCCGTCTTCAGAAGTAGATGCTCTTCCTGGGTAACTATTTCGTATTTATATTTCGTCCCCGCTTCGAGCCCAGGAATAAATAATTCCCACACACCAGAGGATCCCATACTCCTCATCGAATGATAGCGCCCATCCCAACCATTAAAGTCACCCACAACGGAAACACGACGTGCGTTGGGTGCCCACACGGCAAAACTCGCCCCTTTGACTCCATCGATCTCTCGTAAATGGCCACCCATTTTGTCGTGGACCTTGTAGTCACTGCCCTCCGAAAACAAATATAGATCCTGGTCACCTAAAGTAGGTAAGAATGAGTAAGGATCATAAAACTGACGGACCTCCCCACTCACGTAGGTAACACGCAGACGATATTTAAATAGCTTCTTAAGACGCGGAATAAATCCTTCGAAAAAGCCAGACTCATCCAGCTGTTTCATCACAAAGCGTTGCTCAGGCTTCTTTTCCAAATGAACAACCTCGCAAGTGACCGCGTCCCGAACAAATGCTCGCGCCACTAAACCTGCTTTTCCTTGATGCTCGCACGGATGAATTCCAAGAAAATTATGCGGATGGCTATTTCTTGCTGAGAGGAGGGAGTTAAGTTCAGATTCGGATATGATCACGCTGAGTTCCTAGTGTAGAGTTGGTTCAGTAAAAGCGGCCTCAAGAAATTACTTTATTGAGCACTGTCCATATAACTAAGGAGACTATTAGGATTATATACAAGCAAGGAGAAGAAACACCAACGCCATATGCGGGTCGGACACGACAACATCGCTTTCAAGGAAATATGTCTTGAGCAACAACCACCCTATCCTAAATGTCTCCACCGTGCGTAAAAATCCGTATTTCGCCCTGACCTGCTGCTTGCTCTTCAATCCGCTTCTTTCGCTTTTCGCGCAGGAAATCCAATTGGTATCCGACCAACCCATCGAATTCGATAGCGCAAACAAGAAAATGATCGCTACTGGAGAGGCCGCACTCACCTACGGTGAACTCAAGCTACTCGCCAATCGTATCGTCTACGATCAGGAATCCGGAATTGTTGATGCTGAAGGTAACATTCGAATCAGTCAGGCGGGATATCGATTCCTGGCTGAACGCCTTAAGATCAACATTCAGAGCCAGGAGATAGAAGCGTTCAATGTTCGTTTTGGCTCCCCACCTATTTACGCTGAGGCCGACACTGCTACTGGTTCTAACACAAGAATCGAACTCCAGAACGCACAGGTTTATTACCGAGAACCCGATAAATTCACCCCTCGTTTGACCATTGAAAAGTTCGTGGTCGAAGACGGAGAGATTTTAAACAGCGAAAAAGTCCTCTTCCAGGTTCTGGGCCTCCCGGTCTGGTACTTGCCGAACTTGCAACTCTCTACGGATGTACAGCCTTTTCGCATCAGGGCCAACGTCGGTACTCGTGCCAATCTGGGAGTATTTACGCAGGCAGAGGTTTTATTTCCTCTAAACGAGCGATGGTATACTGGCGGAAACCTAGATATTTATACGGAACGCGGATTATTGATCGGTCCTTCACTGCGCTTTGTCGAAGAGACTGAAACGGGATCTACCGATTGGTATATCTCCTCAGGATGGATTCACGACAACGGAGATCGTGGTGTAGATATCTTTGGTGAATCAGTCCCCAAAGACCGCTACTTTGTCGACGGTTTCGTCAGGAAGCAATGGAACGAAAAACACCAGCTTCTGGGTAGCTATAGCGTCGCGAGCGATCCCGAATTGATTCGCGACCTTCATTACGACGAATTCTACGACGATCAGCAGCCAGACAATTTCCTCGAGTATCTTTACCAAGAACCCGACTGGGCGATCAGCGCCTTCGTTCGAGGCGATCCCAACCAGTTCTATTCAAGTGATTTTCTTCCCTTCGTGAACCGTACGAGTGATCGAGCATTCGTTTTCGAGGAGAAACTCCCAGAGGTTCGATTCGATCTTCATCCGGTGCACCTGGGAGGCGGTTTCTACAACGAACTCTCGCTGAGTGCAGCACAGATGGGACATACCTTCTACTTGACTGGTGACCGCGAGCGAGAAACCTATACGAAATTCGACGGATTCTACCGAATTCAGAAGACCATACCCATTGGAGAGAGCGCCAATCTGAACCTATTTGGAGGATACCGGGCGATTGAACTTA
>CALGUT010000480.1 GCA_937920335.1 uncultured Opitutales bacterium | reverse complement strand
AGCAGACTCATTCGGCATCAAGGGATTCAAAGTAGATCACAACAGCTGGCTGACCAAGGAGATCGCTATCGTGAATCGTCTCAATAAGGATCCGTTTTTCAAAATTGAAGCGCTGGTAGCCTGGGACCTGGACACCCTGAATGCTAACCTACCAGATCGTCCTAGCTCTAAACTAGCCCGTGATATTCGCTACAACGAAACAACCGGCAATTGGGAACGTCGTGTGACCACCGAATGGAAGGTCTCCTACACGCAAAACCCCACAAACAGAAACCCCTACGGAACTCCTGTTAACATCCTTAAACAACAGGGGCTGAATCTCGATACCAACGAAGGTTATCACATCATTGACCGAGGGCTAACGAACCATGTTTACCCGAGTGCCTTCAAGGAGGTTAAACTCACCTACCCGATTCTTGTTTCCTCGACCGAACCGACTGACGAGCAAGTCAAGCGCCTACAAGAGACCTTCGTACAAAACCTCTATCATATCTACGATCCATTCAGCTGGGTCGCACGCCGCAATACCCGTTTCCGTGGAGGATTCATGAGGAACCTCCTTGCCGAAGTGAAAACAGAACGTATGCCAAAAATCAGCGACCGTAATTGGTTCGATCAGGTTCTAAGCCAACTATTGAGCGATGTGGTGACGATTAAATACCACGGTATCAAGGAGATATACTCATTATACACCTACCAACGTTTTGAGCTTTCAAAGAATGTATTGGGTGAAGATCTCGACCTACTCAACTGGCATCCCAACGAAAAACGAAAGGGCGAACATAACGTGAATAACCGGGTCTGGATCAACTACAAGAATGCAGGCAGCGCCCGCTGGATCACTTTAGATGCGTACATGCGCTACACGGATAGATTTATAGATGCCCTCCGAAACAACTTGGCCAATCTTAGCACAAAAACACCGGGCAAGACGGTCATTCAGAAAACCATCGAAGAAGTGTCAGGAGCTCCATTTGATGTATATCTGAAACAGGCGATCAAGGATCAGACGAAAATGATCGAAAAATATCGCCCCCAAGACGGTTAATCAGTTCTGCAGCAACAAAAACCGTAAATCGAAAGATCATTAAAATTGACGCTTCTCCCTTGCTTTTTGGCAAAACTAGCCCTTTCTTCCACACATCGGTTTTTAAAGCACGTTGCTGAGAGAGCTGACATCTAATCCAATAAGAATAAAACTAAGTTATGAGTACAGGTACAGTAAAGTGGTTCAATGACGAAAAAGGTTTCGGTTTTATCGCACCAGACGATGGTGGCAAAGACCTTTTCGTTCACCATTCAGGAATCCAAGTATCTGGTCGTGCATCTCTCGATGAAGGCCAGAAAGTAGAATACGAAGTCGGCGAGGGCCAAAAAGGCCCCTGCGCTGTCGACGTACGACCCATCTAATTAAGTCATTGAGCTAAAGGGACGATTCAAGTGCTTATGCACTCCGAATTCTCTTTAAACTTTACCGAGCTAGAATCCATGCATTAAACCGCTAGAAATTTAGCCGAAGACTTTTAAGCCAAAGAGCATCACCGTTGAGGTGATGCTCTTTGTTTTTCTAAATACCGACAACTGCCATACGCGCGGCGTTTGAATATTCATCCGCAAAGTAGATTTAGACAAAATAGCCCGAACAAGCTGTTTCCTTTCAATTGCCTTACATTTCCATTAAGCAGCTAGTATGAAAGTATTGTTGTCTCTGGCCATTTTCTCTTCACTCATGATTTCCATGACCGCCAAGCCCCTTATAGTCGCTCACCGCGGAGCCTCTTTTGATGCTCCCGAAAATACGTTGCCCGCATTTGAACTTGCCTGGAAGCAGGGTGCCGACGCAATTGAAGGAGATTTCAGACTCACGGCAGATGGTCACATCGTGTGCGTCCATGACAAAGATACCGATAAATATACGACTACGAATCTGGTGGTCGCTGAATCGACTTTGGAGGCGCTTCGCAAATTGGACGTAGGCGCCTATCGAGGAAGCGAATTCATTGACACGATCATTCCGACCCTGAAGGAGGTTCTCCAGACCGTTCCCGAGAACAAGAAAATCTACATCGAGGTAAAATCCGGAAAAGAGATCGTACCCACCTTGGTAGCCGAGATCGAATCCTCAGGTTTAAAAACCGAGCAAATCGTTGTAATCGCTTTCGACTCCGAAGTCATACGTGCACTCAAAGCCATGGCCCCTCACTACAAAGCCTGCTGGCTATCCGGATTCGAGCTAGATTCGAACCAGGAACTACAACCGTCGCCTCAATCCGTACTTCGCACCCTGAAAGACATCTCTGCCGATGGTTTCAGTTCCAGCAACAAACTCATTCACGAAGCTTACATACGAACGATTCTTGATAGTGGCTATGAATACCATGTCTGGACCGTGGATGATCCGGTGGAAGCCCAACAATTCAGATCCTGGGGCGCCCTTTCTATAACGACCAATAAACCCGGATTTATCAGAGAGCATTTGAAGTAGCACTAAGCCAAACCGCAACAACAACGGGTTCAAGGCTCTTCAAACAAATCGATCATCATTTGGTGCCCACCCTTGTAAAGGATCGGCAGGCCAAAGAAAAACGTAGTCCCCTCCCCTGGTTCTGACTCCAGCCAGATATCGCCCTCATGTTGTTGAACAATTTTCCGGCAAACCGCTAATCCTATCCCCGTACCCGAATATGCATGACGCACGTGCAGTCGCTGAAAAATTTGAAAAATACGATCAGTATCCTTGGTCTCAATACCGATGCCATTATCCGAAATTGAAAACACCCACAGGTCATTTTTTTGAGCAACCGAAATATTCACCTTGGGCGATCCGGATTGGTTATACTTCAGTGCGTTGGAAATCAGGTGCACCCAGACTTGTTTGATCTGTGACTCAATTCCCCAAACAGTCGGCAGCTTATCCACGTGGATCACGGCTTTAGTTTCCTGTATTCTTTTTTCCAAATCTCCTTGAGCTGCATCCACCACCTCATTCATGGGCAATTGAGCGTAAGCCTCGGCCTTCAATCCGACCCGTGAATACTCGATCAAATCATCCATCAGTGCCTTCATACGATCGGTTCCACTCCGGGTTCGTTCCAGGTAGGATCGTGACTCGCTACTCAAGGAATCACCCAACGATTTCTCCAACAGATTCAAGTAATTCTGTATCACATTCAGGGGATCATTCAGGCTGATTGATGCCACCCGCGCAAAGTCCTCCAACTCGTCATTTGATCGATTCAGCTCCATCGTCTGAGCCTTCAGCATGCGATCTTTTTCCCGCTCGAGCGTAATGTCGTTCACATAAGCAATCACATTTACCACTCGCCCGCGTATATCCATGATCGGGATCAAGGTGTAGGCCAGTTCATGACGCCCTGCAGGTGCTGAGAAATCAAGCTGCCCCTCAATCGTCTTACCGGTTTTAAATACCTGCGCCAAATGAAGCATCAATGGCTCGTAGACCCCTTCCGGTCGTTTCAAAGACTTGAGAGTCCTCCCAATCATATCAACGGACCGCACCGCAAAGTGGGTCGCACCCGACTGGTTGGCATAGAGAAACCGGCCTTGCCCATCGAACATGTATACAATATTCGGTGACGATGAGAGAACAGTCTCCAGTGTTCGGCTCTGCTGCTGAATCTGACGACTCATACGTCGCAACTTTTCCTCATCCGCCTTACGAGCCGTGATATCCGTCGAAATCCCACACACGCCATTGATAACACCGGTCTCATCGCGAACCGGAAATTTTTCAGAAAGCAGGGTATGCGGACCGTCATCCATCGTAACCACCTCCTCAAACTGCCGTGCTTTTCCTCCCCGAATTACCGTCTCATCATTTGCGGCCTTTTGCTCCGCCTCTGCCTCTGAGAAACAATCAAAAACCGTCTTCCCGACAATGGTCGTAGGATCTTGCTCCATACGTGCACCGAAATTTCGATTAACCAGCAGGTATTTGCCATCCAGGTCCTTCAGGTAAATGTCAGCTGGCGAATGATCAACGATCGTCTGCAACATCACGCGGTGAGCGTCCAAACTACAAAAGAGCGGTGACTCAGATGAAGAGAATGGTGTTGGTTTATCGGTATTTTCCGACATCAAAACGGCGTTTCGTTTCGCTACAGTGGAACCTTGAAACCACCCGTGCAAAGAGAAAATGGAGAGCCTGGGGTTTTAATTCGAAGTCGACCAAAATCAACTGTAGCACTTACTCATTTTCCAGAAAATGACGCGCCAGGAGGATCCCCCGATTCGCTGTCTTCATCAACCAGGTCAGATACAAATCTTCACGATCGGCGGGTTGAAGGCGCCAGGCGATATCACTCTCCTCTAAACGATTCCGGATCGAAGACAGACTCAGCGCCACACTCACCGATACATTAAAGCTCTGAGTGAACCCAAAGGAGGGAATCTGAATGAACATATCCGCCAAATCATGTGCGTCCTCACTCAAGCCCTTTTCCTCAGTACCGAAACACAATGCAACGGGCTCATCGATATCCATCTCTTCCAACCGGACACACCCCGGACGCATCGAAGTGGCCGCGATCTTAAAACCATCGGCTTTTAGTTGGCTCAAGACAGGCACCGTTCCGCCGACCTCTTTTTTATGATGGTGCAGCGATACCCACTTACACCCTCCCATAGTGACGTCTGTATTGAGTTCGTGATTGAAGCTCTCTTCGATCACATGCAAGTCCTGAAAACCGAAACACTCGCAGGATCTGACAGCAGCCGCCGCGTTATGGGGTTGATAAATATTCTCCAAAACGACGGCTACATGTCGCGTCCGGTGTGAAATCACCGTGTCCATCTGATTACGCTTATTTTCAGACACATAACTCTCCATATACGGTTTAAGCCGCTGCTTCTGCTCTGGGCTAAGAGTACCTAAAAAAGCCTGATACTCAGCATCTCTTATAACTTGCATTCGGGCATTCAGAGCAAATTGTGCATGCAGGTCAAAGGTTGACGCGCGGAATTGCGCTCCCTTAAATCGGCCCTTTCAAACTAAGATGAGCGCAAATACTTTCGGCAAATTATTTTCTATATCCACCTGGGGCGAAAGTCACGGTGGAGGCATCGGCGTAGTCGTAGACGGATGTCCAC
>CALGUT010000479.1 GCA_937920335.1 uncultured Opitutales bacterium | reverse complement strand
TTGATGACATTCTGGACGCGGCCCATAAGCACGGACTATCTCATCTTGTGGTGCCCTACCTGCACGAACACAATCGGACAAGTCTCGATGATTACAAACGACTCGCGGCCAACTGCAATAAAGCAGCTACCAATGCCAAGACTGCCGGGATTCAGCTTTCATACCACAATCACTCTTTCGAATACCGTCCTTACGAGGGTGGAAAAACAGGATACGATATCCTAATTGAAGAATTTTCTGATGAGATGCAGTTTGAGCTCGATGTCTTCTGGGTTCAGCTCGGCGGTGTAAATCCAGTCGATATGATGAAGCGCCTGGAAGGCCGGGTCTCACAACTTCACCTGAAAGACCTCAAGAAAGGTATCACTACGCCCGAATACGACAACGGAAAGATCCCCAAGGACGCATTTAAAGAACTTGGGAACGGCGTCGTCGATATCCAAGCCGTCATCGAAGCTGCCTGGGTTGCCGGAGTAGATCATTGCCATGTAGAGCAGGATCAGTCACCCGATCCCGTTGCAAGTATTCAAGAAAGCATGGGCTACCTTTCCAAGCTGTAGGAGCTGGGAATCGATACTGTCACCAGCATAGCAACCTGCCCTTCTGCCGGTTCGTCAGGCTAAGAATAGGCGCCTCAACGTCCCCTGGACCTCTGGTATTCCAGGTAACGATTCAGGTGCCCTTCATTTAGCTCGTCGCTATCACCATAGGCCAGTCTGACTTCCTCTAGTTTTTTGTGGAGGGCGGCCTGAACAATTGCGTATCCCGGTTTTCCATACACATTATCCATCTCAGTGGGATCTTCTTCCAAATCGTACAGTTCCCAGTAGTCCAGGTCATGATAGAAGTGGATTAATTTATACTGGTCGGTCCGTATTCCGTAATGACGCATTACGCTGTGTTCAGCCGGATATTCGTAATAGGTGTAGTAGGCGTGATCTCGAAACATCTCCGTTTCACCACTCACCACAGCTCTGAACGACTCGCCCTGCATGTCAGCTGGTATGTCTATGCCTGCGTAGTCGAGAAAGGTAGGTGCGATATCCAGATTCTGGACCAGCTGATCCAGTTTCGCGCCGGCTTTGACTTCCTTGGGGTAGCGGATGAGTAGTGGCGTGCGAAACGACTCCTCATACATAAAGCGCTTATCAAACCAGCCATGCTCTCCCAGGTAGAATCCCTGGTCCGACGTGTAGACTACGATCGTGTTTTCATCTAAACCATTTGCTTCGAGAAAGTCCAGTAACTGACCAACTCCGTCATCCACTGATTGGATACTCCGTAGATAGTCTTTAATGTAGCGGTTAAATTTCCAATGGGCGAGTTCCTTACCCGCTAGGTTTGCTGCTTTGAACTCCTTGATAATCGGGTCGTAGTAGGCATCCCAGGCAGCTTTCTGTTCATCATCCATGCGATCGTAGCGGCCTTGAAAGTATTCCCGATACTTCGTCTTCAGCTCGCCCTCTTTATCCAGCATCTTCAAATCATAGACGATATCCATGTGCTCATAGATACCCATTTCGTGGTTCGCCGCTGCGGGTCGTCCTTCATAATCATCATAAAAATTGGCTGGTGGCTCGAAGGTGCGATCATCGAATAGGGTGAAATACTTTTCCTCTGGCATCCAGGTCCGGTGCGGAGCCTTTTGATGATACATGAGAAGAAAGGGTTTATCCTCGTCGCGCCCGTTTTCCAGCCAATCTAAAGCAAGGTCCGTCGTGACCGTCGTCACATAACCAGGAATCTGCTTCGTCTCGCCGTTCTCTATGAAGTCCGGATTGTAGTAGCTTCCTTGTCCGGGTAACACATTGGAGTAATCGAATCCCTGAGGTAATCCGTTCAAGTGGATTTTCCCTATCAATGCCGTGTTGTAGCCCACTCGCTGCAGGGCCTTGGCAAAGTTTTCCTGATCCCAATTAAACGGCTGAATGTTATCGACCTTTCCATTTTTGAAACTGTGCATCCCCGTCAAAATAACCGCACGACTCGGTGCACAAATAGAATTGGTCACCGATGCTCTCGTGAACAGAGCGCCCTCCTTCGCTAAACGGTCGATATTGGGTGTATTATTCAAACCGTGACCATAAGCGCTCACCGCTTGGTAGGCGTGGTCATCACTCATGATAAAAATGATATTGGGTCGATCGTCCACCTGCTGTAGCTCATCGGAAGGACCACAGCCCACCATGAATGAAAGAGAAATCGATAATAGTAAAAACCGGATAGTAGTAGTCATAGGAATAAATCGGCTCAGCGAATGGACGCACTCAATTGAGCCTCTCACTATTTTTTTTCTCGTAGCCCAAGTCAAGAAGCCATGATCTATTATCTATGTTCTCAAACACCCCACCCCATTTCATCCGAAGATTTATCCCATTCATCTTCACATTTGCCCCCCTTTTTAATGTCTCAGCCGCTGACGAACCCATTCCCGACCACTTGGTGGAGCTCGCTTGGGCCTATGCAATATCCACCGAAAAACCGCCACCACTTCCTGAAGACACGCTGAAACACAGCCTGCCAGACACGCCGCTCACTTTCACACGTGAAGAAATTACTGGTAAACGAAACGGCGTTGCCTTCCAGGATGCACCTGCCGACTGGTATCCCGGTGATCATCCTGAGATGCCTGAGATATACGCGAAGGGCGATCCTTCCCGAAACATTATCGCCTGCGCGCTTTGCCACTACCCCAACGGAAAAGGCAAGGCCGAGAACGCTCCGCCAGCCGGACAAGACAAACGCTATTTGCTCCAGCAGTTGCTCGATTTTAAAAATGATAACCGAAACGGTGCAGAACCGAGGAAATCGAACTACCAACTCATGGTCGATACCGCCAAAGGTATGACTCTAGAAGAAATGGAAGCCGTTTCCGCCTATATGGGATCGATGCCATGGACTCAATGGATCCAGGTCATCGAAACAGACACCGTACCCAAAACCTACCTACGAGGTGGACTCCATATTGCTATCGAAGGAGAAGGAGCCGGAACTGAACCGATCGGCAAAAGAATCATTGAAACGCCGGTCGATTCCTATCGCACGGAGTTCTTGCGGGATCCACGGTCTGGATTCATCGCTTACGTTCCGCCGGGCTCCATCCAACAAGGGGCCGAACTCGTTTACACCGGCGGCAACGGCAAGACCCTACAATGTATCATCTGTCATGGCGCAGACCTAAATGGCATAGGAAACATTCCCGGAATCGCCTCCCGTTCCCCAAGCTATATGGCAAGGCAACTTAACGACATGAAACAACGTACCCGGAACGGAGAAATGGCCGCTCTCATGCACCCGGTCGTGCAAAATCTTAGCTCCGAAGATATCTTAAATATTGTCGCCTATCTCACTTCCATCCCTGCGCCCGCACCGAACTACGATCCGTTCAAGCACTGATTCATTACCGTCATCGACGAACGTGCTTTAATAGTTTAGCACACCGACGCGTCCCCAGCCAATGCCTCCGGCCGAAGAGCGAACTATCGAGCAAAGAACTCGTTTCTACAGACGGCAGGGCTCAAGTTCGATCAGGGACATCTGATCGTAATGCCGAAATCTATTTGCCATAAACTACATTGAAAAACACGCTCCACAACATGCAAAACCGCGTAATCTGGGCCCTTAGCCTGTTCTTCGCTTTTTCCAATATTCCTGGAGAGGCACAAACCATTCAGGTGCTGAAGAACCGCGCGAAGTCGCCTCTCGGTATCCAGCTGAATTCAAATGAAACAGCGGCAGCCGAGCAAGGGACTATCCAACTCTCCTCAGAGCGTGAAATCCTCTACACGCCCTCTGACAGCTTCACAGGTGAAGACCGCATCCGAATAGCAGATAACAGTCAGACGCGGTCCATCACCGTGGATGTCCGCTCTCACCCCAATTTCGTATTCATCCTGACCGACGATCAAAGTTGGACCGGCCTGAGTACTCCCACAGATCGAAACCATTCGCACTCCGCCAGCGATTACCACCAAACTCCCCGAATCGATCAACTGGCCCAGTCGGGGATGCGTTTTTCACGCGGCTACTCACCAGCCCCCAACTGTTCTCCCACACGCTACGCAAACCTTACCGGCAAAACATGTGCGCGTCTTCATTTTACCGATATTGTTGGACGGGGACACACCTTGCCACCTGAAGGAACGTATCGACTGATACCTATTAGTAAAGAGATCCGCGACATTCAGGAAAACGAACGCACCTTGCCCGAATTACTAAAGTCTATTCCCGATACCCGTTACAGGACCGCTCACTTGGGTAAATGGCATTTGGATGGTGGAGGTCCGGAAAAACACGGTTTCGACCTCTCAGATGGAAATACCGGAAACGGCGAAGGAAATGAAGGCAATCCAGTTAACGACGACCCTAAACGAGCCTACTCCATCACTGAACGCGCAACCCGGTTTATTTCCGATTCGGTGAAGACCGGAGATCCCTTTTACTGTCAGGTTTCACATTATGCGGTGCATGCTGCTATACAGCACCGGTCGGACACTCTGGATAAACTCGCTCACCTAAAACCCGGCAACAACCATTCCAGTTCCGCTTATGCCGCGATGGTTGCGGATATGGATGCCGCGGTCGGCATCCTCCTCAATCACCTGGACGCGCTCGGCTTGCGGCAGAGCACCTATGTCATTTACCAGGCCGACAACGGAGCCCCACAATTCATGTCCAACGCGTATCCGCTCCGACGTTACAAACCTGAAATATGGGAAGGCGGTATTCGCGTGCCCACTTTCTTCCGGGGTCCTGGCATTCCCGAAAACTCCCAATGCGATCAACCTATGATGGGCATCGATCTGCTCCCTACCATTTGGGGGCTTGCGAGTGGCCACGCCAACCAGCTTCCAAGGGATCTCGATGGCACCTCGATTTCTCACTGGCTGTTTGGCGATACGAATCAAGTGATTCAACGACCTGGCGAATTAGTCGTGCACAGCCCACACTATGTTGTATCGGAGGACCTGGCTAAGAATCAACGTCCCTCCAGCGCACTGCACGCAGGCCCCTGGAAACTGGTCGCCTGGTATGAGACTGGAGACGTTCATCTTTTCAATCTTGAGGAAGATCTGAGTGAATCTATCGACCAGAGTAAAGAACACCCACAG